>JAGGWO010000037.1 GCA_021157485.1 Sulfurimonas sp.
CTATCATCTGCTAAAACACCTATCTCACTTGGTCCTGCAATCATATCAATGTTTACATCACCAAAAACCATCTTTTTAGCAGTTGCAACAAAGATATTTCCGGGTCCTGTTATCACATCAACTTTAGGAATATTCTCAGTTCCATAAGCCATCGCAGCAATTGCACTAGCACCACCAACTTTGTAAACTTGAGTCACACCACATAAATGACAAGCAGCTAGTAAAAGCTCATTAGGCTCATTATCAGGTGTTGGAGTTGTAACTACTATGTTCTCTACTCCTGCAACCTGTGCCGGGATAACGTTCATCAGAAGTGAAGATGGATAAGCAGCTTTTCCACCAGGGATATAAAGACCTGCACTATCAACAGGAGTTACTCTCTGACCTAAAATTGTTCCATTAGCTTCATCGTCAAACCAAGATTTTGGTTTCTGTTTTTCGTGATAAATTTTAATTCTGTCATATGCTAAATGTAATGCACTTTTTAGTTTTGCATCTAAATTATCATATGCTTTACTCATAGAGTCTGTTGAGATTAATAAGTCATCATCACTCTTAGGTATCCAATTATCAAACTTGGCTATATGCTGTTTTAGTGCTGCGTTTTTGTCAGCTTTAATCTCATTAATAATATTTCCAACTATAGCACTAACATTATCTATATCCATTTTCCCGCGACCAAGTAACTCATCAAAGCTCTCTTTGAAATTTGCGTCACTCTTATTAATAAATATCATCTTCTATTTTCCACTACTTTTTATTTTTTTAAACTCTGACTTAACCTGTTTTAAATAATGCAGGATTTCTTGGGTTCCAAGTGCACCCATAAGTGGTTGAAACATTGGCTCACCACTTGGAAGTAAAAACCAAATACCAGGTAGACCTGGAGTAAAAAGTTTCTCAGGAATATAATCATTTTCATTTATCCATGAAGTAACAGCGATAAAGTCTTTATTTATAACTGTCGTTACTTTTTCATCTTTAAATGTTGTGTTTTTCAAGCGAACACAGTATTTACATGTATCACGTGAGATTACAAATAGCATCGGCTTATTTTCTGCTTTTGCTTGTTTTAGACCACTCTCGTAATCTTTTGCCCAGTTTATTTCTGCTGCCATTAGTGATGTTGCAAAGAGTAACACCATATAAATTAAAATTTTACGCATATTTTTTTACCTTTTTTAAAAGTTCTTTTGAGCAATCTTCTGCGCTCTTCTTTGTAACATCTATAACTACATCTGCAAGTTCTAAATACTCAGGACGTCTTTGATTATAAAGCTCTTTAGCTTTTTTCAAATCACTTAGAAGTGGACGTTTTTTAAGTTTTCTTGCTGCATTTGGATGTTTTTTTATTCTCTTGATTATCTCATCAAATGGAGAGTCAAGTAGAACAACCGTACCTATTTTTTTAAGATTTTTGACCTTATAAAAACCGCCACCAGTTGAGATAAGAGTGTTTTTAACGCTGCTTTGAAGCCATACAGACACCTCTTTTTCAAGTCTGCGAAAGTAAGCTTCACCATTATCACTGAAGATGTCTTTTATCTTTTTGTTTTCCATACTCTCAATTAAATCATCAGTATCTATAGCCATGTACTCAGAGTTTTTTATAACCTCTCGAGCTACACTACCCTTTCCAACACCCATAAAACCAATTAAAATAACATTTCGCATTACTGTACTATTCCTTCGGAGCTTCAAACATACTCATGTCAAAATCCGGTTTAGTTTTTTTAGTTTTCATATATATTAGTACCGGAGAAATGACATTATACTCCAATAAAACCATACTAATTATAAAGCTTATAGCTGATACTTGTAACAAATTTTGCATATAAAATGAAAATATAAAGCCTATTAAAGAGGCTATAAAAAGTATAAATTGAATTTGGGCTACTCTTTTATTTATCATCTCATTAATCGTTGGAATACTCATATAACCCATCCCATTTAGATGAAACCATACAAGAAAAGGAACTATTTTGTACAGCATTCCAATAACAATAGAGAGAATAAATCCGCCTATCAAAATTGCAACCATTACAATATACTCATGCTTAAAATACTCATCAAATATCCAAAGAAAAGAGCCTAGTGTTAAGAAAACACTCGCTGATCTCCAGTACCATACGGTTACATCACTTATAGGACGACGACGTCTACTCAGCTTTAACCAAACAGTAGTAGCAAATGCCCAAACAAACACCGCTATCCATAACTTTCCAGCTAATGTATACTCTTCATAAAATGCACTCAAAAACATCCATATCACTAAGCCTATCGATATAAGCCATACCACTCTTTTTTTACAAAATGCTTTAAACTTTGGAGCAACATAGAACATCGGCAGAACCTGAAAAGCTACACCAATTATCAAAATAACTGCAAAACCAAAGACAGCCCATACACTATGAATATTCGCTACTATCATATGTGTTGAATCTATATCATCTGAAATATATGAGTAGAGTAGATAGAGCCCCATCAATACAACAAAAAATGCAAAAACTATACTTGTACTGATTCCTTTGACGGTTGCATTAAAATTTGAAACCGTTTTAAGAGAGAGTGCAGTTGCAATTAGCATTGTTAAAAAACCACTACCTAAACCTATAAACGCAATGATATTTAAGAGTCTGTTACTTGTATATAGCCCTAAAAGCATGCTTATCACACCGACTACCATTAAAATATAAGAATACTTTGTTACAAGCTCTACTTTTGGCATCTTAGCACCTGCTAAAACCGGTAACATTTGCGTCATTGAGCCAAGCATAATAAAGCTCAAAAAGCCTATAGTTAGAGCATGTGTAATAATAATAGACTCTATTGAATATCTATTCATAAGAGTTGGGGCATCTGTGAAAAAAATCAATAAACCAGCTAAAATACCAAACAGGGGAGCAGTTACGAAAAACCTAACTGGAGCTGTAATTGGTGGTGCTTGCTCAGTTGATAATCCAGTTAATTCCATCTATCTGCCTTAAAATTATTCAACAATTAATGACTCCATCATACTAACTATACGGTCTGAATCAGCAGCCAAGTGTTGCTGTGCCATTGGGTAAAGCATCTGTTCCTCTTTCATATTATGTTGCTGAAGTAAAATCATTAGAGTCTCACTCAAACCAAAGAACTTATCTTTGTTATCTGCATCAATAGCTTCAAGCATTTGAGACATAAGAGCTCTCATTTGAGTATGCTCTTGTCTCATCATCGCAGTTGGACCTTGAGTCATACCAGTTTTGTTTTCAAACTCTAAAAACATAACACGCTCTTCCATCTGAAAGTGCTTTTCTGTCTGACTTTTAAACTCTTCACACAACTCTCTAGCACTCAAGAGAGACTCTCCTGCTTTTTCTTCCATATTTGCAAATATCCCATCACATTTACTATGGTCGGCTGATAAAAATTCTTTAATTGTACTCATAAATTTACCTCTTACTTGTAATCGCGTTATTATATACAAAAAATCTAAATCTTAAATTGCCATATGTCAATTACATTATATTTTTCAGTAGTTACTGTTAATTTGTACTTTAGTGATATAATCTACTCTAATAAATTAAATGACATGGAACTGTATATGGCTGATTCGCTAAAAGGTAAATTTTTTGTTGCTTCTAGAGAGATGTACGGAGACAACTCTGTAAAATACTCTAATTTAGATCTACTCTTAACAAATGAAAACTATGATGACTCAGGAAATGGATTTGACTGGGGAGACTCAGGAAGTGGCTCTAAACTTTTAGCATCTGCTATGTTGAAAAAAATAGGTACCCCCACAATAGCAAGAATATATGCAAACAAATATGCCCAAAGTGTACTTAAAAATTTCACTCAAGACAACTGGAGATTAGAAGCTATCGAAGTTGCAAAATGGATAAATAGTAACACTGACTACAATGTAGCTATTGATGAAATTAACGAAGAAGAGATTCAAGCTAAAAAAGAAGAAGCCAAGAGACTAGAACATAAAAAAGAGCTTGAAGCTTTAGCAAAAGAAGAGAGACGAATAGAGCGCGAAAAAGAGTTTCAACAAAAGATAAAAAATAAGCTTCAAGAGAGAGAAATAACAGCTAAAAAAGAACAAGAAGAGCATGAAAAAAGAGAAATAGAAGAGGAAAAAGAGAGGCTAAAAGTGATAGAATCTCTTGAAGCTGGTGCTCAACTCGCCGCAAAAGCTCAAGAGTATAAAACGAAAGCCATTAAATATCAAAATGAGTTAAAAAAGTACAAGTTAAAACTCAATAAATATCAAAACGAACTTGATACATGCAAACTAGAGATGGAACGTAATAGAGAAATACTCGATGAGAAAAAAGTAGAAATCCTGAAGTATAAAGAGTTAATAAAACTTTTAGATATTCCATCTTTACATAAAATGTTTAATAATCTGAGTAAGAGTTAATTACTTTAAACCGCTTTTTACTATTTTCAACTATAATATCCTTTTAAAATAACATTGGATTAATTCACATGAAAAACAAAAAATTTATAACACTTGGTTTTGCTTCTGTTGCAGTTGCAACAGCCCTACTTTTTTCGTCAAATCTTTTCGCAAAGAGTTCTATGAAAGATGCTGAAGCTTCAAGACTTCAGTCATTAGCAAAATTTACAAAAGTTATTAGTATTGTCGAACAATATAATGTTGATGAAGTGACAATTGAAGAGTTAATGGACAAAGCTCTTGATGGGATGCTTAAAAACCTTGATGCGCACTCTAACTATCTTACTCAAAAAGACTATAAAAAACTAAAAGTACAGACAAGCGGTGAGTTTGGTGGACTTGGAATAACAGTTGGTATAAAAGATGGGGCACTAACTGTAATCGCGCCTATAGATGGGACACCTGCAGATAAAGCGGGATTAAAAGCTGGCGATATTATCTTAAAAATAGATGACAAATCAACTCTTAGTATGACTATTGATGAAGCGGTATCTATTATGCGTGGAAAAGTTGGTGAGCCAATAGATTTAGCGATAGTACGTAAAGGCGAAGGCAAACCTTTAGATATACATATCGTTCGTGGAATCATCACTATTGAGTCAGTACTCGCTAAAAGAATTGGTGATGATATTTTATATGTGAGAGTTGCTAGTTTTGATCAAAAAGTTGCTAGTGATGTTGCAAAAGAGATTAAAAAAATGCAAGCAAGCACAAAGGGGATTGTTCTTGATTTGAGAAATAACCCTGGTGGACTACTTGACCAAGCAGTTGATTTAGTAGATCTTTTTGTAGATGAGGGGATAGTAGTTTCTCAAAAAGGACGTAAAAAGAGTGATGAAAAAACTTACTCAGCTTCAAAAAGTGCAACAATCACAAATGTTCCAATGGTTGTTTTAATCAATGGAGGAAGTGCAAGTGCTTCTGAGATTGTTAGTGGTGCACTTCAAGATCATAAACGTGCTGTACTCCTTGGCGAGAACACTTTTGGAAAAGGTAGTGTTCAAGTTGTACTTCCTATCACAGACAAAGAAGCTATCAAACTAACTATTGCGAGATACTATCTTCCAAGCGGAAGGACTATCCAAGCTGTTGGTGTTAAGCCAGATATTAAAGTTCTTCCGGGTGAAGTTAAAACTCATGAAAATGGCTTTGCAATAAAAGAGGCTGATCTTAAAAAACATTTAGAAAAAGAACTTGTTAAAGTTGATGGCAAAAAAGAGAAAACTAAAGAAGAGAAAGAAGAGAAAAAAGATATAATTACACCAGAGATGATAAACAAAGATATTCAACTAAAAGAAGCTGTAGATATATTAAAAGCTTTAGTAATAATAAAAGGATAAAGAGCGAATGGAAAAAAGAGAACTACTCTACGAGGGAAAAGCAAAAAGACTATTTTTAACTGATGATGAAAATCTAGTAATCTCAGAATTTAAAGATGATTTAACTGCGTTTAACGGTGAGAAAAAATCAAGTGAGGCTGGTAAAGGCGCACTGAACAACAAAATCTCGACTGAACTTTTTAAACTTCTTGAAGCTAACGGCATTCCAACTCATTTTGTAGAGATGATGGATGATAATCACATGCTTCATAAAAAAGTTGATGTTATCTTAATAGAAGTAATTGTTCGTAATATTGCAACTGGCTCACTATCTCGTAATCTTGGTATAGAAGATGGAAAAGTTCTTCCTTTTACTTTAGTTGAGTTTGATTATAAAAATGATGACTTAGGTGATCCTAAACTAAATGACCAACATTGTCTTATTTTAGAATTAGTTGAGCATCAAGATGAGCTTGATAAACTTCGCAGAATGGCAAGAGAAGTAAATGATGTACTTAAACCTTATTTTGCAAAAATTGGTCTTAATCTAGTTGACTTTAAACTGGAGTTTGGAAAAGATTCAAGTGGTAACATCATTTTAGTGGATGAGATTTCACCTGACAACTGTCGTTTTTGGGATATTGAAAGTGGTGAAAAAATGGATAAAGATAGATTTCGTCAAGGTCTTGGTGGATTAACAGTGGCTTACGAGCAAGTATTAAACAGAATATTAGGAAAAAATTAATGAAAGCAATAGTAAATATATCTCTTAAAGCAGGTGTTTTAGATTCTCAAGGTAAAGCAGTTCACCATGCATTAGATTCTCTTCACTTCTCAGGTGTTGATGATGTTCGTGTTGGTAAACAGATCATCTTGAAACTAGATACTAATGATAAAACAGTAGCTATGGCTGATGTAACTAAAATGTGTGAAGAACTTTTAGCAAATACAGTAATTGAAGACTACGAGATAGAGCTAGTATAATGCAAAAGAGTACAACAAAAGTAACAATTTTACAGTTTCCTGGAACAAACTGTGAGTATGATACGCAACATGCATTTGAAGGCTTAGGAGCTACTACTGAGATAGTATGGCATAAATCAGAGTCTATTCCAAGTGACACTAACCTTTTAGTTGTTGCTGGTGGATTCTCTTATGGTGATTACCTTAGAAGTGGTGCTATTGCTAAGTTTTCTCCTGTTATGAAAGCAGTATCAGAGTATGCAAACAATGGTGGAAAAGTTCTTGGTATCTGTAACGGTTTTCAAGTTTTAACAGAGGCTGGTTTACTTCCAGGTGCTCTAAAACGCAATGATGGACTTCACTTTATATCTAAACATCATTACCTAAAAGTTCATAACAATGACAATATTTTTCTAGAAAAGCTTGATAATGGTGATGTTATAAATATTCCTATTGCTCACCATGATGGTAATTATTTTATTGACTCTGAGGGATTAAAAGATCTCTATGATAACAATCAAGTTCTTTTAACTTATACAGATGAAGAAGGTAATGCTAAAAATCCTAATGGTAGCGTAGACTCTATCGCTGGAATTTGCAATAAGCAGAAGAATGTATTTGGTCTTATGCCTCATCCTGAACGTGCAATGGAGACAATTCTAGGTTCAGATGATGGTATTAAAATGCTTCAAGGGTTCTTAGCGGAATAATGAAACTACTTTTACTATCTCTACTTTTTATATCATCACTACTGGCAAATAAGGTTATATACCTAAGTTATGATAAAGTACCCCAAAGGGTAGTAAAAGGGGAAATATTCCCAATAACTATCAAAGCTCTCTCAACAGTTAGAGATTTTCAAAATATTGAGTACACATTTACAAATCATAATGGCTTAGAAGTTTTAAACACTATTCCCTATAGAGAAGAGAAAGGAAAGTACTACTACGAAACTTTTTACTTTTCAACTACTGGTAGTCAAGCTAAACTTCCAGATATTAAAGCCACGTTAATTACTCCAGATGATTACAACTCACTTGATGAAAACCTAACTGAAGTTATTAATATTGATGTAGTTGATTCCAATGAGACTGCAACTAATTATGACACTACAGTTTTAGTTGGTACAAAATTAAATGTAGTAACACTCAATCCTAAAAAGAATTTCTCAAATATCATAGCAGATAGTTTTGAAATAGTAGAGTATAAGACAACAAACTATGATAATAAGCACAATATAATTGTATTAGTTGCTACCGCACAAAACTGTAACATTGAAAAAATGAACTTTAAAGACGTTTATAAGCAGGGAATAGAATCAGTTACTTCATCATACTTTGATTCAAGAATCACTTATTATCTTGTTATAAAAGAAGAGATTGAAAACTTTACATTTTCATATTTTGATTTAACTAAAAATAGATTTATACGTATAAATATTCCTATTATAGTTGATGATGACAGCGTAACTACGCAAAGTGATATAAAGCCAAAAGACCAATCACGTGAGCTTCTTAAGATGAAAATAGCAGCTGGGGTAGCTCTTGTTGGTTTTATTTTTATTCTTTGGAGAAGAAAATATGTTTACTTAGTTTTAATTTTAATCCCTCTAATTTATATAATATATCTCTCAATTCCACAAAAAGAGATTTGTATCAAATCGGGCAGCCAAATACACTTACTTCCGGTAGATAATGGCACAATATTTGATACCACAAGTAGTAAACTGTATCTACAAAAAGAGGGAAGTACAAAAACATTTATAAAAGTAAAATTACAAAATGAAAAAATAGGATGGGTGAAAAATGAAGATATTTGCTCACTTTAATTGGTTTGTTTCAACCACAATTATATTTATTGCAATTGCATTATCTATAGCACTATTTCCTATACTACCTAGACCATATCCTAGAAAAATATCAACATGGTTTATAAGGTATACAACTTTTTTCTCAACTACTATCAAAGGTGAGGAGGATCCAGCTGCACAGATGTTCCTTATTAATCATGAAAGTGATATGGATGTTGGTGTAATGGAGACAAGCACTAAAAAAGATTTAGCTTGGGTTGCTAAAAAAGCTCTTTTTGATGTTCCATTTTTTGGACTTGCCATGAGACTTCCTGAAGATATTGAGATAGAAAGAGAGAGTAAAACTGCGCTGGTAAAACTTCTCCGTGCTGTAAAAGATAGAATAAGTAAAGGTAGAACTATCACAATGTTTCCAGAGGGCACACGCTCTAAAAATGGGAAAATGTTACCTTTTAAATCTGGTGCAAAATTTGTTGCTGATAAATATAAGCTACGAGTCCAGCCTGTAGTACTGGTTAATACAACAAGTTGTTATGATATAAAAAGATTTCATTACTCTCCTAAAAATATTACAGTTGTCTATATGGAATCTTTTATAGCTGATAAAAGTGATGCGAACTGGTTAAAAGATTTAAGAGTAAAAATGCAAAAGGTGTATAATGATGAGCTGGCAAACAATCCTAGCGATAGGTAGTGGCGGTTTTATTGGGGCTGTACTGCGAGCGTACCTTAACGGCTTAATCTCACACAGAGTTCCACATGAGCTTCCATTTGGTACACTTGGGGTAAATCTCATTGGTAGTTTTGTTATGGGCTGCCTTATAGCCTATTTTATGTATAGTTCATCTCTTTCCGTTCACATAAAATCTTTTCTCTCAACTGGTATACTAGGGGCTCTTACTACTTATTCAACATTTGCAGTAGAGAGTTTTTTACTTTTAGAAGGTGGAAGTATAGGATTAGCTCTAATAAATATGTCATTAAATGTTTTTGGAACTGTTATTATGGCTGGAAGCGGCTACTATTTAATCAATAGTATTTTTAAATCTTAATAACCTCATCAGCACACCAGGAAGCCAACTCCATATCATGTGTTATCAGAAGTATCCCCATATCATCTAAATGAGTCATTAACATTTTCATTATCTCTAGCTGAACTACATTATCTAGTGCAGAAGTTGGCTCATCTAAAAGCAATAAATCCGGTTTCATAAGCATAGCTCTAAGAATTGATGCACGCTGAAGTTGTCCCCCAGAAAGTTCGTGTGGAAGTTTTTTTAAAAGTTTATACTCTAGATTTATAGATTTGAGGTAGTAATCAAGTTCATCTAGTGGAGCGACATCTTCTATTTGGTTTAGAAGTGAATAACTTGGGTGAAATGAACTGTACGGGTCTTGAAAAACTTCGGAGAGTCTAGCATATTTCAGTGTTCCGCTAAATGGCTTTAAATTATTTAAAATCAGTTCAAAAAGTGTGCTTTTTCCAGCACCACTCTCACCAACTATAGCCTTCACCTCACCTTTTTTAAGAGTAAGTGAAAAATCATTAAAGAGGAGTTCCTCTTTTTCATATCCAAATGAGATATTTTTTATCTCTAAAATTTCACTCAATTATCTGCTCTTAATGCTGCTTATTTAAAGCAAAATATGCTTTTGCAAGTTCTTTATATAGAAGTTCTGGCTTTATATCACCATTCTCTTCCCAAACTCTTTTCATAACTACATTATCCTCTTCACCATTCCATATTTTAATATATGTACCATCTTTGTAACCATTATCTTGACGAAACTGATTTAAAATATTTTTTCCAACATAAAGACGGTAGAGAGTCTCTAAATCAAGACCACTCATAACAGCTAAGTCAAAAAATTCACTAAACATCTCTTCTAGCTTTAGCTCACCCTCTTCTAAAGAGAGACGGATAATATTTTCAACTTTATTAATCACATCATCTTGAAACCCAAAACTATTGTTTCTTTTATCAATTGTAGAGAAACTTGGTAGTTGAGAGATATTCAGCGCTATATCTTCTATACCACCTCTCAGGTTTTTAGAGTAATTCTCAATAGCTAAACTCATAATAAAGTGCCAAACATCTACTACTTCTATCTGAAGGTTATCCCAGTCTGGTTTTTGATTTATACTCTTCCAGTGCTTCCATGAAAATGAATCAACCATCTCAGCACACTCCATATATATACAGCGTCTCCAGTTAATTGTTTTACCGTTTTTAGTAACGCCCTCTGTCCATTTTTCTCCATTTGTAGCATCGTTTAGTTGAGCCTGAAGTTGTAGCATTAATAATATTTTATCCATAAGTTTCTCTTTAATATTTAATTAGTTTATTGTACCTAAATATGGTAAAATCCTGTCTATGAAAAGAATCAACTGCAGAAGATGTGAATTTTATTTTGTTACGTGGGAGAAGAATAAACCTCATGGTTGTAAGGCTTATGGTTTTAAATCACAGCAGATACCATCACTTGTGGTTTTTCAAAGCAGTGGAACTGACTGCAGTCTCTTTAAGATGAAGAATCCTGCCAAATAATCTTTTTCCCAAATCCTAATCTATTATCCGTCATCTTAAAATAGTTTACTTTTATCTGCCAAAGCTTTGGTGAGAGCGCAAGAGCGTAGGGAAATATTTTAAAGTAAAGTTTTTTAAGTTCTTTATCTTTCAACAGACTAAACGCAGCTCTGAATTGAGCACCTTGTATCTTACCAACAGTTTTAGTCTCAAGTAAAATATTTCCAGATACAGCTGCGTTTTGTTTGATATGTTCTATATGAGTTGTATCATCACTACTTGCGACTATAAAAGAATTTGTCTCTTTTGAATATACATAAAAAAGACTGCAAACACTTAACTCTTTAAAGTCTGTGGTAGCTAAACTCATTACATGGTGTTCATCTAAAAAGAGTGCTATTTTTTCTAAATCACTGTCCATACATTATTTTCTAAAAAGATAATTTTCCAAAGCTTCATCATCACTGATATCATGCTTATCAAGCATCATCTGAGCTAGAGTATCATTAGCTAATGACTCATATATATCTGATGGATTTGTCATGTTGTAATAACTTTTAATAAAATCTAAAAGTATCTCAAAATTTTCTTCTTTATGACTACTGCGTTTATACTCTTTATATTCATCCCAATTTATCTGTATCATTCAACTCTCCCAAATCTTTGCTCTAGTGCTTTTTCTAACTGTTTTATTATTTGTGACATTTTAGCACGAGAGACTGCAAAATTCAAGCGCATAAAACCACTTCCCTCTCTGCCAAAACTAATTCCTGCGTTTAATCCGAGTTTTGCTTCTTGAACAAAAAAAGCTCTTAAAGCCTTATCTCTTAAACCCATTCCCTTACAATCTAACCAAGCTAAATATGTAGCTTCTATAGGAGTTACTTTAATAACTCCCGTGTACTTCTCACAAACTTCTTGTAACATCATGTAGTTACCATAGAGATGAACTTTTAAATCCTCTAACCAAGGTTTTCCATGTTTGTATGCAGCTTCAAACGCAACATGAGAGAGTACACTTCCCTCTGCAAAATGCACACGATTATAGACCTCTTTAAACCTTTTACGCAACTCTTCATTTTGAATGGCAACACTACTCATAGAAAAACCAGCCATATTAAATGTTTTTCCAACACCAATAGCTGTTAGAGTTATATCTCTTGCTTCCTCACTCAAAGATGCAAAAGGGATGTGCTTGTTTGGTGCATAGACTAAATCAGAGTGTATCTCATCTGCAAATACTACAATATTATGCTCTAAACAAACTTTCAATATCTCTTCTAACTCCTCTCTTCTCCATACGCGACCAACAGGATTATGAGGTGAGCACAGAAGCAAAAGCTTTGTGTTTTCATCTATTTTTGATTTTAAATCTTCTATATCAAAAATATAGGTATCATCTTCAAGCTGTTTAAGAGGGTTTTTTAAAACCTTTCTTTTTGCACGTGTTACAC
>JAGGWO010000002.1 GCA_021157485.1 Sulfurimonas sp.
TACCATATCTACCTGAGTGAAATTATGCTTCAGCAAACGCAGGTAAATCGTGTGAGAGATGAGTACTATCCGCAATTTCTCAAGAAGTTTCCAACACTTCAGACACTTGCAAACGCAGCGCAAGATGATGTGCTCTCGGCTTGGAGTGGACTCGGTTACTACTCAAGAGCGAGAAATCTTCACAAAACAGCACAAGCCACTCCCTCCTCACTGCCAAATACTCAAGAGGAACTTATAAAACTCCCCGGTATAGGAAAATACACAGCAAGTGCCATCTGTAGTTTTGGGCATAATCAAAATATACCTGTTGTTGATACCAATATCGCAAGAGTTATCAAACGCTTTTTTGCACTTCTCAATCCTGCTGAAAAACTCATCTGGCAAAACGCAGCAAACTTTGTAAATCATCAAGACTCAAGGCATCACAATTTAGCCCTGATGGATTTAGGTTCGCTTATCTGTTTGCCAAAAAATCCAAAGTGTAATGAGTGCCCACTTCAAGAAGAGTGTTTAGGGAAAAGTGAACCTGAACTCTATACACAAACAAAGAAAAAAGAGTACGAATCTCTCGAACTTTTTTATGGGGTTTTGATAAAAGGGAACAAAATTGCTTTACAAGTCTCACGTGAAAGAATGTATAAAGATATGCTTATACTCCCTCTCGTTGAACCTATTGAAGAGCATCATCTTGGAGAGTTTAAACACGCCTATACTAAATACCGTCTCAGCGTAAACCTCTACACCATTGAAGAGTTAGATGGTGAGGTTGTCTGGATAGATTTAGATAAGTTTGATGAAGCACCCATCTCTTCACTGACAAAAAAAGCACAAAAGTTTTTTTAAAACCCTACATACCACTCCCACACTTCATAGCAGGCATTTTTACTTGCTCGTTCTTACTACCGCATTTTCCTGCTCCACATTTAAGTGTCATCTTCTTTGTCTCAGGAGAACGCACACAGTTGTAAACCTCTTTTGTAGTTTTTGCGCTGATGACACAATCTTTTCGAGGGTCATCTTCTCGCATTTGAGAGAGCATATTTTTTTTCTTTTTAGCTAAAGCACCCTTACCGTCAAACATATTAGCACCACACTTTCCAGCACCACATTTCATACCAGAACTTGCACTCCCTTTTGGCTCTTTGTTAGTATCACTACAAGCACTAAAACCTATGACAAGTAGAACACTTATCAGTATATTTCTAATCATTTTCTCTCTCCTGCAATTCTCTTTTTGCCATTATCTCAAACAATATAGGAATAATCACAAGGCTAAGTATTGCCGAACTCACTATTCCTCCAAGCATAGGGGCTGCGATTCTCTGCATTACTTCACTTCCTATTCCGTGTGTGTACATAATAGGAGCAAGACCCGCTAAGATAGCAAATACTGTCATAAGTTTTGGTCGTACACGCTGAACAGCACCTTCATAGATGGCATCACTTAACTCTTTATGAGCAAAATTTTTACCAAACTTCTCTTTAGCTTCATCGACTGACTCTTGAAGGTAAACTATCATTACGATAGCTGTCTCTGCAGCAACTCCAAGGAGGGCTAAGAAACCAACTATAACCGCAATACTCATAGCAAAATTAAGCATATCTATATAGATAAGCCCACCTAAAAGTGCAAATGGCAGAGTAAAAAACACTATAAGCGTCGGTGTCATCTTTTTAAGTGCGAAATAGATAAGCACTAAGATAGAGAGCAGTACTCCTGGAATAATCCAAACAATTTTTTTCATCGCACTATCCAAGTATTGTGACTGTCCAGCCCACTCTACATAATAGCCCGGCTCAAAGTTAATCTCATCAATAAATTTTTGAGCATTAGCCACATACTCTTTAGCAGTTACGCCATCTTGTGGCGTAATATAAATAAATGTTACCGGTGTTGCCATCTCGGATTTAATGACTGAAGCACTCTGTTTATAATAGACATTTGCAAAAGTCCGAAGAGGTACAAATCCTAACTTTGTTTTTATCTGAATGTTTTTAACAGAATCAAGACTTCTTCTCTCATCTCCTTCTAAACGCAGAGCAATTGGATAACGCTCAAGACCTTTGTACATTGTAGATACTTTAAGTCCACCAATTGCTAAAGATGTGTACTCCAAGAGAGTGTTTTTATCTAATCCATATCTTTGCATTTTTTCTTCATTCAAATCAAGATAGAGGAAATAACCGGTACTCGCTTGATCAGCAAAAACTGAAAGTGTTTTATCGTACCCGCGAAGTTTATCTTCTATAAGTTTTCCATATTTTTGCAGTCCTGTAGCATCTTGACCATACAGCTTAATCCCAATAGGAGTACGAATACCGCTGAGTAACATATCAATACGCCCACGAATAGGATAGGTCCAAGAGTTTGTAAGTCCTGGTACCTGAAGAGCATCTTCCATCTCTTGACGTAATGAGTCATACGTCACGCCTTCTCTCCACTCACTTTGAGGTTTGAGACTTATTATAGTCTCAAGCATTCCAAGTGGTGCGGGATCAGTTGCAGTTCCAGCACGTCCAGCCTTTCCAAAAACCATAGAAACCTCAGGAAAACTTTTAATAATTTTATCTGTCTTTTGTGTCAATACTTTTGCTTGGTCAACACTTATTCCGTATGGTGTTACAGGCATATACATAAATGTTTGCTCATTGAGCATAGGCATAAACTCCCATTTAAGAGAGTTAAAAAGTGGATATATATATCCAAGTGATGCTATAACTAGAACTATTACTAGATACTTTAATTTTAAACCATACACAATGATTGGGTGATATAACCAGATAAAAAATCTATTTAACGGATTTTTATTCTCTGGAATAATTTTACCTTTTACAAAAAATATCATTAAAACAGGTACAAGAGTAATACTTAAAATTGCTCCAGCAGCCATAGCAAATGTTTTTGTATATGCTAATGGAGTGAAGAGTAGACCCTCTTGTCCGCTAAGTGCAAAAATAGGTAAAAAAGAGACAACTATAAGAGAGAGTGCAAAGAAAATAGGGCGACCAACAAGTTGTGATGATTTTAAAATAACATCAATACGCTCTTCATTAGTCGGCATTCGTCCATTTTTTATCTCAAACTTATGAAGCATCTTGTGAGCATTCTCTATCATAACTATTGAAGCATCAACCATCGCCCCAATTGCAATAGCAATCCCGCCAAGACTCATGATGTTTGAGCCAACACCAAAAAGCTTCATCAATGCAAAGGTAGTACCAACAGTAAGTGGCAGAACGATAAGAACTATAAGAGAAGAGCGAAAATGGAGTAAAAAGAGTCCAATCACGATAATAACAATAATACTCTCTTCAATTAGCGTACCCTTAAGTGTCTCAACTGCCCCATCTATAAGACCAGAACGGTCATACACAGTAGTTACATCAACACCATCCACCTGCAAATCAGCCATCTTATCTTTAATACGTTCTATTGCTGAGTAAACATCTTCTCCATAACGAACAAGAACTATCCCTCCTACAACTTCGCCATCACCATTAAGATCAGCCATACCTCGACGCGGGGCAGGAGTCAATTCCACTCTTCCTATGTCACTAATAGTAAGAGGTATGCCGCCTTTAGTGGTGATGACAAGATTACGAATATCATCAAGATTTTTGACATACCCTTTAGCTTGAACCATCCATTCGTAGCCATTCTCTATGACTATACGACCACCAGTATCATTATTATTCGCTTGAAGAACTTTAGCTATATCTTGAATGCTTAAGTCATATTTTACAAGGTTATCATTGTTTACAGTTACCTGATAAGTAGGTACAAATCCACCAATAGAAGCAACCTCACTAACACCATCAACTCCCATAAGTGCATATTTATAGTAATAATCTTGCAGTGTGCGTAACTCTGCTAAATTTTTTGTTTTTGAACTTAGAGCATACTCATACACCCAACCAACACCACTCGCATCAGGACCTAGTGTTACATTCATATTGCTCGGTAGACTTGATTGCACAGAAGCTAGTTGTTCTAAAACACGACTTCTCGCCCAGTAAAGGTCAGTATCATCTTTAAAGATGATATAAATAAGACCTGTCTCATAAGTAGAATAGCCACGAACAGTCTCGATATTAGCAATAGCTAAAAACTGAGCAACTAAAGGATAAGTTCCTTGTTCTTCAACTGTCTGAGGTGATTGTCCATTCCATTTAATCTCTACAATTACTTGAGGAGGAGAGAGGTCAGGCAGAGCATCTAGAGGAGTATGTTTCATACTCCAAATACTTGCAGCAACTAAAAAAATCATAGTCATTAAGACTAAAAATTTGTTTCTTATACTTGCTTCTATGAGTTTTTCTATCATAATGGACTCCTAATAAAGCCCGTTTATTTGGGCATCACTATCCATCATAAACAGGGCATTACTTACTACTTCATCATCTGCACTTAAGCCATCTATGATGATATAAGTGTTTGGATTGAGTACTTTTGCACTTATTTCAATAGGTTCATACTCACCCTCATACTCACCAACAACAAAAGCATAAAATTTTCCATCTTTACGAATGACTGCGTTTGATGGAAGTGTAAGATATGATTGCTCTTTATCTTTTGAAACTACACTTGCGTACATACCAGGAAAAAGCTCTTTAGAAGGATTTTTCAAACGCAGACGTAGTGTGAGTGTTGCCTCTTTTGGATCCAACATAGGATAGAGTAGTTGAGAAGTAGTTGTATATGTTTTAGATGTACTTTTAAACGATACAGTAAATTCACTTGCATTTTTAAGCCAAATGAGATCATCTTCATAAACTTTTGTCTCAACCCACACTTCATCAAGATTTACTATTTCATAAAGTTGCGATTTTGCATTAAATGCAGAGCCATCACTGATACTCTTTTTAAAAATATAACCACTTACAGGTGCATAAATAGTTGTATTTTGCGATACATTTCTACTCTTTATCACTGCATTTATCTCTTTGTCACTTACTCCCAAAAGAGCTAGTTTGAGTTTAGCACTTTTTAGCATCCCTTTGTTTTTTTTGCTTCTTGTATAGTTATAGGAGTTGAGATAATCCTCTTTAGCTTTGTAAACCTCAGGCGAGTAAACAGTAACTAGTGCCTCTCCTTTACTTACATACTTATAGATTTTGTCTGCAAATATTTTCTCTACATAACCCCCAAAACGCGGTGCTATATGATAAACTCTTGCTTCATCAGCTTTTACAAAACCGAAGTTTTTCTTAGAGTGACTCACTCGCTCCTGTTTTACTTTGACTGTTTGTACTGAGAAGAGTTGTTCCACTGTATGTTTAGGTGAAACTTCCGCTAAAAGTGTTAAAGGTAAAAGGGATACTAAAAATAATTTCTTTATAAGTTTCATTGTATTTCTCCTGCAAGTTTTGCGATTTGTGCATTTGCTTTGTTGTAATTACTTACTGCGTTTATACTTTTTTGCTCTAAAGCAAGTTTGTCAAACAGTACATCTATATATTTAAAAAGATCTCCCCCTGTTGCTATAGATGAGTTTGACAACTCAAACATATGTGCTATTTGAGGCAGTGCATTATCTTGAACTATATGATAAATTTCATATGCTGAACGCATCTGTGCATAGTAGACTTTAAGTTCAGAGTTGACAGCGATTTTTGTATCTTCTTTCTCACTTACAACGACAAGTGCCATAGCTCTTGCTTGCTGCTCCTGTGCATCTTCAGTACCATACATAGGAAGTGATAGAGAGAGTCCAACGTTAACGTAATTATCGAAGTTTTCTCTATAAGCATATCCAGCTATAAGGTTTAAATCTGGATAGTTATTGATGTCTGCCACTTCAACTTTTGTCTGCTCTTTGGCTAACTCTTTGGCTTTTACGAGTAATTCAGGGTTGTTTATTAATCCACTTTCATAACTCTCTAAGTTAGGTTTTTCACCCATATTTAGTGTAAGGTTTAGCTCTTTTATTTCAAACGCAGCGAGATAAGATAGTTGTGCATAAGCTGAGTATATCGTCGCATTTAAAACACTCTTTTGAATCTCTAAATCTGCTAAAGAGAGTTCAGCTTTCATGATACCCATATGCTCATTATCACTTACAATTGTATAAGACTCATAAAGCTCTATATTTTGCTTTGTAAGTGCAACGTATTCATCTATGATTTTGTAGAGTTCTCGTAGTTCCCAGATTCTGTAAGCTTGCGTTTTAATTCTTGCAACAAGTGCTACTCTTGCAGCACTAAGTTTCTCTTTTAAAAGAGCATCCTCTGCAAGTGTTATCTCTTGTCTTGCATCACGTTTTCCATAGTAAGGTATTTTTTGTTTGATTGTGAGGACAGTTTGGCTCATTGGCTCAGCAGAATCTATACTATTTGATGTCAAAGAGAGTTCAGGATTAGAGAACTGATTCGCAATATCTGTTGCATGAGTATTGGCTGTTATTCTTGCGTTTATAGATTCCAGAGAGGGACTGTACGCTAAAGACTTGTCTATAATCTCGCTTAGTGAAAGTGCACTAAGCGAAGATGCAAGAATCAAACCTGTGAGAAATAAAGTTTTCACTTGGAATTCCTTAAAAGTTTATCGTTGTTTTTACACGAGATTTTTTACCCTTTTTAGGGGCTATAAAGATATGGAGTTGCCAAGTTCCACTCATAGCTAAGTTGAGTTTCGCTTCATAAACGCCGTTACCAAGATAAGAAGCATCTACTTTTGAAACCATCGCAGGCATACCTGGCATTGCAGGCATAAAAGCTTTGAGAGAGACTTTAGAGTCTTTTATTGCTTTACCATCTTTTGTAATGCTAAAGTGTAGTGTATTTGTTCCTGCAGTTACAGGTTTTTCAGCACTAATATGTACCTTAATAGTTCTATACTTTGCATCTTTTTCGTAAGCTGCTGCTTGGATAAGTGTTACTCCTAATGTAAGTATTAGGAAAAGTTTAGTTAAAGTTTTCATTTTCTATCCTTTGTTTGATACCCAAAGTATATTAGAAGTTTGTGAGGAGTTTGTGTAAGTTATTTATGCTCTCTTACTTAAGAGTTTTGCTACAATAGCTTTATGAAAATACTCCTCTTAGAAGATGACACTGCTTTAGCTAATATACTAGTTGATTATTTAGAAGATGATTATGAAGTAGAGCAGACTTATAGTATGAAAAAAGCGCTATTACTTGCAGAAGAGTTGAAGTTTGACCTCTACATCTTTGATATTAATGTCCCTGATGGGGACGGAATATCCCTTTTAAAAGAGTTACGTGAGTTCGCAGACAATACTCCTGCTATTTTCATCACTGCCTTTAGAGATACCAAGTACTTAAAGTCTGCATTTGAATCAGGAGCAAGTGATTTCATAAAAAAACCCTTTGACCTTGAAGAGTTGGGACAACGTATTAGTAATATAAAACGCCAGTTTGGACTTGATAATAAAATAAATTTAGCTGAGAATATTATTTTTGACACTCAAACACACACTGTTCAAACGCCACAGAAAAACTATACTATGACCCATAAAGAGAGCCTTTTTTTACATTATCTCTATAAAAATAGAGCAAGAGTTGTCAGCAGTGATGAACTTTTACAAAACATCTGGGAGTTTGATGAGATGCCTAGTGATGATGCGGTAAGAACTCTCATAAAAAATTTAAGAAAATATATAGGCAAAGAGCATATTATTAATATTCGTGGTGAAGGATATAAGTTTGAATGATTTAGAAAAACGCTCCTTTTACTCTTTTTTAGCACTCTATTTAAGCTCCTCTTTTTTCTTTGTAGTTCTTTCCGCTTACTGGTACTACTCTTCACAAAAAACTTCATTAGAGAGTGAGACTTACTACCACTTAACACATATAGCAGACACTATTTCAGGTAAAGTTATACAGGCTCAAATGAGGGGTGTCAGTCTGGAGCTACCTCAGGAGGAAGGATATGAGTATTTTCTTGTTCCCCTTTCACAAAAGAAGAGTTACAAAGACGGTTACTTTCAAGAGAATGGTTTCAAAGTTTTAGTCTCTTCATCACCTCAAGAACACTTAAATATAAAATATGTAGTTGTAAAAACAGAGCTCTACTTCACAAAACTCAAAGCACTGAAAGTGCGTGTTTTAACTACTGCTACTCTTGTTTTTAGTATAATCATCTTTATATCATTTATACTTGCAAAACTTTTTATGAAACCTGTTCACAAGCGCATAGAACAGATAGAAAGTTTTATTCAAGATGTTTCTCATGAACTTAACACCCCAATTACAGCTCTTAAAATGAGTGCAAGCCGTGCCATAAAAAAAGAGGTATATGATAAGAAAATATTAACAAATATATCTATAAGTACAAAACAGCTTGAGACAATTTATAACTCACTTACATATCTTAACTTCACTCATGATCAAGAGCTACCAACAACAATTGAACTCTCAGATGTTGTTCAAAGTGTTGTAGAGTACTACAGTGAACTCAGCAGTGCAAAAAACATTCAAATTCTTACAGACATTTCACCTTGTAAAATAACTATTATAGACTCACGTGCCCAGCTTCTTTTTTCTAATCTTTTATCCAATGCGATTAAATACTCTATGCCCCAAAGCACAATTCATATCTCTTTAAATAAAAACTCTTTTATTATTAAAGATGAAGGTGTGGGGATAGCACAAGATAAGCTTGATGCAATTTTTGATCTTTATAGCCGCGATTCTAATATTGCAGGTGGCTTTGGAGTAGGACTAAATATCGTAAAACAAATTTGTGATGAGTATGGCATTAAAGTTGAAGTAAGTTCTGTTCTCGAGAAAGGAAGCGAGTTTAAATTGACTTTTTAAAGCAAATAACTGCATAATTAGAGTCTTATAGTAAACTCAACTCTTTTATAATCTTAGAGACATCAGCTAAACAGCAGCCGCCGCTAGGATTTAGTATCTCACACGAGCAACCTGGGTTTTGCATTTTTACTTTAATATCTTCAAGGGCAACTGTTTTACCCCTCCCTTGTAGTTCAGCTTTTATCTTCTCTTTAGTCCATCCAAAACAGTAGCATATTGTTGCAGGAGACGCTCCATCCTTTAAGCCTACAACCACACTCATGTTTTCTTGCCTTAAAATGGTATCTTCCCGAAAGTAAACTGTTTTACAAGATGGTGTTTTACAGTAGTAAAAGCCATCAAAGCAGGTAAGTTTTGATTTTGCATTATCATTCAAAAGTGCCTCTAGAGTTTTGCCTAAAACACCTTTAGCTTTCTCACTACATGATGAACACTCAACTTTTCCCTTTGGTTGTACAGAACAGCAGTTATGTTCGCTATTTTGTTTGTCTGTTGAGCATCTCTCTTCTTTTTTTACTTTAAAATTACTAAACATTTTTTAGCTCCTTCAAAATTACA
>JAGGWO010000184.1 GCA_021157485.1 Sulfurimonas sp.
GAGAACATATAGAAAGTTGAAGCTAAAAGTAAAAATTTAATCAACGGAGATGAAGCAACTTGTTGCCACTCACCTTTCATTGTTAAAAGCATATTAATTGCTGAACCCCATGAAGGAAGAATCAATACAACTGAGAAAATAGAACCCATTGTTTGAACCCAATCAGGAACAGTTGAGAATAATAAGTGGTGACCACCAGCCCATAAATATACGAACATTAATCCCCAGAATGAAAGCAATGACAATTTATATGAATAAATCGCTTGACCAGACTCTTTTGGTAGGAAATAATAGATCATAGCAACAATAGGCACTGTAAATACAAATGCAACTGCATTATGACCATACCACCATTGAACTAATGCATCATTAGTACCAGCATACATAGATACAGAGTGCATAATATCACCATGTCCACCAGATGCAAAATAAGTAGGTATTTCCATATTGTTAAATAGGTAAAGCATAGCCACACCTAAGAAAGTAGCAATATAATACCATACAGAGATATAAAGTGATTTTTCACGGCGAATACCGATAAGACCAAATATACTTACACCCCATAGTACCCATACTATAACGATAGCAATGTCAATAGGCCATTCAAACTCAGCATACTCTTTTGATGTTGTGTAACCCATAAATAGTGATACAACTGCCGCTGTAACACCAATTACATATAACCAAAATTGTAATTTTCCTATAAACATTAAAAATTTAGATTCTGCCATAGATACTTTTAGTACCCTCTGACCAACATAATACCAAGTAGCAAAAATACCACTTACTGTAAAACCAAATGCAACTGCGTCAGTGTGCAATGGACGAAGACGACTAAAGTTTGTGTATTCCGCTAGACTTTCACCTAAGATTAGGTTTAAGCTTGGGAAAGCAAGTTCAAATGCAATAAATACACCGATAGTCATACCTACTAATCCTAAAACGATAGTAGTAACCATGAACATCTTTGCAACTGTATAGTCGTACTCTAATGGACGATTCTCCATATATAGCCTCCTTAAAGATTCAAAGCAATTACGCATAATTAATCTAAACTAAATAAATTATACTAATTAACATTGTTATATTAACCATAAATATGTTTATCTAATCTTAATTTATGACAAAGTTTGACAAAGTCTAAAAATTTATTGTTTTTATGTTTACTTTAGTAATGATGACGGATTTTTAGGGGTTTAAACAGTGAAGATTATGAATGTATTCTATGTTAATTATAATATTAAATAATGCCAAAAGGCATTAAATTATCTTTTTATTAATGAAAGAAATTCACCAAAAATATATCTGCTCTCTTTTGGTCCAGGACTAGCTTCTGGATGATGTTGAACTGAAAAAATTGGAGAGTCATTATATTTTAAACCTTCAATAGTACCATCAAAAAGATTTGTATGAGTAACTTCTGCTATATCAGTAATATTATCAGGTACATTATAGTTATGGTTTTGTGCAGTAATTTCAACTAGACCAGTTTCTATATTTTTAACTGGATGATTACCACCATGGTGACCAAACTTTAGTTTAAAAGTGTCATATCCATGTGAAATTGATAGAAGCTGATGACCTAAACAGATTCCAAACATTGGAACTTTAGCAGCAATTAGCTCTTTAATCTGCTCTTGCTCTTTTTTAAGCACAAGTGGATCACCAGGACCATTTGATAAAAATACACCATCAATGGCTTTTGAGTTATATTTTTCTATTAAGTCTGAAGCTTTAAAATCATTTGGAATAACTTCAACTCCAATGCCTGCACTGACAATTTCATTTAATATATTGCGTTTAACACCAAAATCAACTACAGCTATTTTTGCTTGAACAGTTGGCGCTTCTTCATAAAGGAAACCTGCTTTGTCATTATACGTTGAAGAAGTATGAGCATACACTTCTTTAGTACTAACTTGCTCAATATAATTTACATCTTCAATTCTAGGAGAGTTTTCTAAAATATTTTTTAGCTCTTCTTTATCACTCACTTTCGTAGAGGCAACCATCATCATAGCACCCTCAGCTCTTATCATTTTAGTTAAAAATCTTGTATCGATATCGCAAATACCCATAACATTATATTTTACTAAAAATGCATCGAGTGATTCTTCTGCTCTAAAGTTTGAATATCTCGATTGATATTTTCTTACAAACATTCCCTTAGCGTGTGCAGATTTACTCTCCATATCTTGAGCGTTAACACCTACATTTCCAATTTCAGGCATAGTGAAAGTAACAAACTGCCCTGCATAAGATGGATCAGACATAATCTCTTGATAACCACTCATAGAAGTGTTAAAAACAATTTCACCTACACTAGTACCATCAGCACCAAAACTATTTGCTTCTAGATATGTTCCATTTTCAAGATAGATGTAGACTTTTTTCATCATTACTCCATACCTCTTTTTAGCAGTTCTTCGTGGTACAACTTTTCATGCAAAATATCAAATTCATCTGTACCAGGTATATATCTCTTTTTATAAGATCTTATCTTATCCATTACAGCATCCTCTAGCTCTGATGCATCAGCCATAAAAGATGTTATTGCATTGTAGATAATATTTTTAATACGGTTCTCTGTTACTTCAAAATGGATTAAATCTTCTTCGTAAAGTTCATCTAAAATCTTATGTGAAATATCTGAATATCTCTCTTCATAATTTAAAATTACTCCGAATTCAGGTGCTAGTTTCTTCTTAATCATAAAGAAAAGCTGACGCTCATCTGCAAGCATAAACTCAATCTCTTCTTCATTCTCTTCACAAATCTCATCTGCTTTATCTTCTAAAGCCATCTCTTGATGAACACTTGCAACAAGTATCTTCTCAGCTTCATGTGCGACAGCTTCAAGACCTTTAGTCATAGTCACAACACCACTTTTGTTTAAATCGATTGATATTTTACTAGATATATGAGGAATACTTTTAAGTGATATTTTCATGCTAATGACCCTATTTGTTTATTTGAAATTTAGACATTCTACAACAAGTAAGGTAAAAGTTTGATTATTTAGTTAAAAGTAGCGTAAGTTCAGAAGCTTTTTTAGCATCCATTTTGGTTAAAATTTTTCCAACTGTTTTTGGTTTTAAAGACTGTAATATAGAAACTGCTTCTTTTGAGTCCATGCCAGAGAGTATATTTGCTGAAGATGCCGGTTTCATTTTTGCAAAAGTTTGAGCTATTTTACTCATTTTTAGCTCCTTCAACTCTTTTAAAACTTCTTCATTTCTTGCCAACATATTTTTTATATTAGCCTCTTTTTTTGTTATATCAGTTAACTTATTATCTACTATTTCTTCTTGAGCAGAGAGTTTTGTCTCTTTCTTTTTTAGCAGTTCTTCTGTCGCAGCTTGAAGTGCACTCAGCGCTTGTTTTTGCTCATCAATACGCTCTAACTCAACTAAAAGCTCACTCTTTCGTTCTTTGAAAATCTCAGTACATTCAAATAATTTCTCACTTGTTTGTAGTGAAAATAAAGATGAGTAACATAAAACTATTAGTACTATTTTTTTCATTAAATTACCTTTTAATTATCTGCGTTTAAATTATTATTTTTTCTTGCATGAGTCATTAGTGCGACTTCATCTAACTCTTTTGCTTCTAACATTTTTTGTTTTTTGATTATTTTTTTTATCTCTTGAAGATCAAGATATTTAAACTTTTCATACTCAACCATATCAATTTTAAGTTGCTCTTTTACTAGTGTGACTTGATTTTTAGCGTACTCAGTCCACTCTTGATTATGTTTGATCAGGTCTCTTCCAGAATCAAGTAGTCTTCTTGAAGCAAGAAAGTCATTCATTATGCCACTTTGGGGTGTATCGATAGAGTTGAGGGAATTTTTTGAGATTTCTAGTGCCATCACTGCACTATTGAGGTCAGCATTAGCACTTTGAACAGCTCGCTCACTCTTTTTCATTGTACTTTTTTTCAAAGTTACTAAAGAGCTAAAGCGAGTTTTCAATTATAGTCCTTCAATGAAAATCCCAAAAGGATTTTTGTACTTTAGTAGCCCAGCGGCTAGCATAGGTTATGGAATTACTTCCAGAACCGTTCTTATAATATTATTGTGTCGTCTCTTTCTGGTGATGTAGAAATTATACCAACTTTTGTTTGTGAAATTTCTTCGATTGTTTTTACAAAGTCTTGTGCATCTTTTGGAAGAGCATCAAAAGTTCTTGCTCCTACTGAGTTGTCCCAACCTTTAAAAGTTTTATATATTGGTTTGACATCATCAAGGTTTGACGGCATATAGTCAATAGTTTCACCATTTAAGTCATATGCAACACAGAGTTTAACCTCATCAAAACCATCAAGAACGTCAAGCTTCATAAGTGCAAGTTCATCACAACCATTTAGACGAGCTGCATGACGAGTAGCTACCGCATCGAACCAACCACAACGGCGAGCACGGCCAGTTGTAGTCCCAAACTCATGACCCTGCTCACCAAGACGTTGGCCATCTTCACCAAAGTCTTCAGAAGGGAATGGTCCATTCCCAACACGAGTACAGTAAGCTTTTACAATTCCGATAACTTTACCAATATCTTTAGGATTAATTCCAAGACCTGTACAAGCACCAGCAGAAACTGTTGCAGATGATGTTACATACGGATAAGTTCCATGGTCTATATCAAGAAGTGTACCCTGAGCACCCTCCAAAAGAATTCTCTTATTTTCATCAAGAGCTTTCCATACCATTTGAGTTGTATCTGTAATAAAAGGAGCAAGTTTAGCTTTAAAGCCTTCTAGCTGAGCAAGAAGTTCAGACTCTTTTGGAGTAGCAATTTCATAGATATCAAATATTTTTCTATTTTGCTCAAAATACTCAATAATAGAAGCAGTAAGTTTTGCAGGATTTAAAAGTTCACCAACACGAAAACCAGTACGGTTAATTTTATCTGCATACGCAGGTCCAATTCCCTTACCTGTTGTTCCGATTGCTTTATCACCCTTTAGTCTCTCTTTTGCTTGATCAATAAGCGCATGGTAGTAAAGATTTAAGTGTGCTTTATCAGAGATATAAAGACGACCCTCTAAGTTTTCAAACTGAACCATCTCTTTTATGATTGACTCTGGAGAAAGAACTACACCATTACCAATAACATTAATAGCTTGAGGGTTTAAAACACCTGAAGGAACCAGGTGAAGTGCAAACTTAACCCCATCAACCCAGATAGTGTGACCAGCATTGTGACCACCTTGCGAACGACATACCATATCATATTCACAAGCTAATCTATCAACTATTTTACCTTTACCTTCATCACCCCATTGAATTCCAACGATTAAATCTGCTTTCATTTTGTCCATTTCCTCTTTTTCTTCTAAAATATTATTTTGTTAATGTGTCGCACAAAGCGTCTGTATAAATCGCGAATCCAACTGATGTTAAATCTTCGTTTTTATATCTTCCACCACGAGCGTAAACTTCATTTTTATCAATTACTCTAAAAAATAGCTCATCATAATAGAGCATTTTCGCATAGTACATTGGAGCAATCACACTGTTTTCACACTTCATCTCTGAGCATAATTCTTTGATTTTATTCAGTTCTATTTTTATCATCTGGGGAGCGATGGCCATAACTTCATCTATATCTTCAATATATTGAAGATAAACGAGTTTTTCCACCCAATCAACTTTTAGATTTAGGAACTTCTCTATATTAAAATGACGAAAATCATTGATAGTGAGTTCATCAAACATATCAACTAAAATCTCTGGAATTTTAATGTTAGATATTTGAACTAAAGGTTTAACTTCAAGTTTATCAAAAATATCTACTGCTAAACTCATAACAGATGAGAGTCTCTTCTCTCCCATAAATTCTACACCAACTTGATACTGCTCTTCAGTTGGATAGCGAAGTACCGGCTGAATATAGAACCATTTTTTCTGAGAAGTATTGGCTCCAAGACGTTTTTCTATAATTCTTACAACATCTATAGTAGAATCCGCTCTTAAAGATAGAGAATTGTTTTTCTCATCATTTACTTTAATAAGTTCTTTTTCATCAGCGATACTTTGATGTTGGTGGTATGAAAAAATTGGAGTTACAATCTCTTCAAAACCATTTGCATCTAAAATTTCACTCGCTATATTTTCAATATGGCGTTTTACCTTAGCACTCTTGCCAAAATAAAGTTTACTACCATTTGGTATCTCATGCTCTAATATCATCTATATCTCTTTTTTTTCTAATTGAGATTTAAAATAAGTCTCATTATATACTTTTGAAGCAATTCCGCCATACTCTAATCTTCCCATACGGTGTAGTATAAGTTCTATTGAGTTTACAACCCAAATAGATTCATATGTTTCAATCAATCCCATCTGATTTATACGAAAAATCTTACCTTTAAGATGATCTTGTCCACCCGCTACATTTACACCGTACTCTTCTTTTAAAGCAGAGCGTATTTTTGATGCATCAGCATCATCAATAGTTGTCATACTCTTTGCAGGAGTAGTTGGATAGCTATGTAATCCTATCGCTTCTAACGCAGCCTTCGTAGCTTTTGCACGTCTAGCAGTATTACAATAAAGCACACCAATACCACCCTGTTTTTCTATAGTCTCTAGAACTTCTAAAAGCCCGATTATTAAAGTAGTTGCAGCCGTATAAGCCGTAGTATTTTGTCTCTGTTTTTTAATCTCTGAAGCAAGATTTAGATAATAACCAACACCTGAACCGATAGTCTCAATAGCTGCGTTTGAAAGACCTAAGATTGCAAGTCCAGGAGGAAGCATTAGTGCTTTTTGACTCCCAGCAATAAGACAATCAATATTTGACACATCAATTCTCTCAACACCTACAGCAGTAATTCCATCAGCGATAATCATAATATTTGGATTAATCTCTTTAACAGCCTTTGCTAACTCTTCAACTGGATGACGAAGACCACCCGCTGATTCACTTATCTGAACTGCTATTGCATCGATATCTGCGTTTGCTTTTACTGCGTTTACAATCTCTTCAACGGTTACAGGAGTGTCCCACTCATGCTTAATCTCAATATTTTTAAGTCCGTTAGCAGTTGCAATTTTGCCAAAACGCTCACCAAACTTTCCAGAGTTAACACTAAGAAGTGTATTTTTACAGAGATTAATAACTGCCGCTTCCATAGCACCTGTACCACTTGATGCAATCATCACTACTTCATCAGTAGCAAAAAGATTAAAAAGATGCTTTCTAGTTTTTTCAAAAATAGCTTCAAATTCTGGTGTACGATGATGCATAGTCTCATCACTCATTGCATTACGAACATTTTGTGGAACTGGAGTTGGTCCAGGAGTAAAAAGTAACATATATTTTCCTACGAAATTAATTAGGGTGTTTAAATACAAAAAATAGGGTGTTTACCCTATTTCCATAAAAACCTTGTATTATATCGAAATAAGTTTAACTTTAGAAATATGCTAAAATGTCGTCATTATAAGGAATAAAATATATGACAATTTTTGATTCAATAATTTTAGGTGTAATAGAAGGTTTTACAGAGTTTCTACCTATCTCTTCAACTGGTCATTTAATCGTTGCAAGCCACTTTTTAGGCATAGACCAGACAAGTGTCACAAAAGCGTATGAAGTTATTATCCAGTTTGCAGCAATTTTAGCAGTGTTTTTTAATTATAAAGACAAATTTACAATCAAAAAAATAGATTTATGGACAAAAATATTTTTAGCATTTTTACCTATTGGCGCTGTTGGATTTATTTTTTCACACCAAATTAAAGAACTGTTTAGCATAAATATAGTTGCAATAATGTTTATAGTTGGTGGTGTTATTTTCTTGTTGGTTGAGAAATTTTTCATACCAAACGAAACAAAACTCATTGATAATGTAGAAGATGTAACACTCAAACAATCTATGATTATCGGTTTTGCCCAAGTCTTTGCTCTTATCCCAGGAACAAGTCGAGCTGGCTCTACTATAATTGGCGCACTACTTGTTGGACTAACCAGAAAGGCCAGTGCAGAGTTTAGTTTCTTACTTGCGTTTCCTGTAATGAGCGCTGTAACTGCCTATGATTTACTAAAACATTATAAAGATTTTAGTGATGCAAATCTTATAACTCTTGCAGTCGGTTTTGTAGTATCTTTTTTCATCGCTTATTTAACTATAAAACTTTTTTTAGCATTTTTAGAAAAATTTACCTTTGTTGCGTTTGGAATATATAGAATAATCTTTGGAGTTATATTACTTGTTATTTTTAGTTAACTAATAATTAGTCACATATGGAACGATATTTGCTTTAAATTGAGTCAACAATGTTAAAGGAGATATCATGCACACTGTGACTAGATATAACGCCCACCTACATCTGTTATTAACAAGATTAGAAGCGAATTTTTACAATATAAGTAGAAAGTTTTTATAGAGTATCTAAAATTCTTTTTGCAAGACTAAGTGCTTTAGAACGATGAGATAGTTTTTTCTTTATCTCATCATCTAATTCACCTAGTGTTTTATCATATCCATCTGGTACAAACATCGGATCATATCCAAATCCGCCATCCCCTCTTATCTCAGTCAATGCAGTTCCATACATCCAACCATGAACGCAGTACTCAGCATTTTTTGTCACTATTGCGATTGCCGCCGTATAGTGTGCAGGTGATGAACTAACACCTTTTTCTTTTATACTATCTACTAACTTATAAAGATTGTCTTTATCATTTGCATCCTCTCCGGCATATCTTGCACTATATATACCAGGTGCACCATCTAAAATATCTACACTGATTCCACTATCATCCGCCATAACTACAAAGTTATCATTGCCAAGCGCTTTAAAGACTGCTCTTGCTTTTATGAGTGCATTTTCTTTAAATGTATCTGCATCTTCTATAATTTCAAACTCATCTATAAGTTCACTATAGGGTACTATCTCATACTTTTCACACAAGGCTTTTATCTCTCTTACTTTGCCTTTATTAGATGTAGCTAAAACTAATTTCAAATTTTGTTCCTTATAGTATATGTAATCTTTCTTTATATATAATTCCGCAATTATACCAAATACAAAAGGCTTTATATGTTCAAAAAAGTGTTTCCCCTATCATCAATTCTATTTTTAAGATTTTTAGGACTATTTTTAGTTCTTCCAGTTTTATCTGTTTATGCACTCGACCTTGAAGGTGCTACTCCTTTATTAGTAGGTGTTATTGTTGGTGGTTATGCCCTGACTCAAGCAATTTTTCAAGTTCCATTTGGAACACTGAGTGATAAGATAGGTAGAAAACCAACTATTCTTATTGGTCTTCTTATATTTTTAGTGGGTTCACTTATATGTGCCTACTCTACTGATATATATACTTTAATGTTTGGTCGTTTCTTACAAGGTGCTGGTGCTATCGGTGCAGTTGTAACTGCTATGATTGCTGATTTAGTTGAAGAAAAAACTCGTGGTCATGCTATGGCTATTATGGGTGGTTTTATCGCTATGAGTTTTGCTATAGCTATGGCTCTTGGTCCTGTTATAGCATCTAACTTTGACAATGGCTTACAAGTAATTTTCCTAATAACAACAGTATTAGCTATTTTAGCAATACTAATTCTATTTATAAAAGTTCCAACTCCTCCAAAAATTAAGCATATCTATCATGAAAAATCTAAAACAAAAGATATACTCAAAGACCCTAATCTTTTAGGTATGATTATTATTAACGCTATGCAAAAAGGTCTTATGACAGCTGCGTTTGTTATTATCCCTATATTTTTAACAAAACCTGAGTATGGGTTTGGTTGGGAGAAAAGTGAGCTTTGGATGGTTTATGTACCAGCTATGATTGCAGGACTTATAGCAATGGGTCCAGCAGCAGTTTTTGGAGAAAAACGCAATATTCCAAAACAGATTTTTATGCTCTCTATCATACTTTTTACAGCTTCATTTCTTATGATGGGGCTTACAAATTCAAGTACTGTATTTGTGACTGCAGTAATCTTTTTCTTTGTTGCGTTTAATATGATGGAACCACTTGTTCAGTCAATGATCTCTAAATTTGCAAAAGTACACCAAAAGGGTGCAGCACTTGGAATTGCAAATTCTGTTGCATACTTTATGACTTTCTTAGGCGGTACATTTGCAGGTCTATTTTTAGATGTAAGTGATAGAGGTACATTTGGTTTAACTATTGGTGGAATTGGTCTTGCATGGTTTATATGGACTGCCTTAAAAATGAAAAACCCTATCAGATATTCTCATCTTGTTATCCCAGAATCTGAAATAAACTTTGATAAACTTAATGCACTTGAGAGTGAACATATTGCAGAATGGTTTATAAATGAAACTGAAAAAGTTGTAGTAATAAAATATGCTCAAGAAGCACTTGAAGAAGATAATTTAAAAAGTAAAGTCTCTAAATAGCTATAAAGACTGTGAAATGATTTCATTTCCAGTCTTTTCTTTCTCTTAAATAATCAATATTTTAATAAAATAACAAGAGTGATGGAGTTTCAAGGCGCATAGCGAGGAAGCGTACTAACTGTACGCGCCCTGAACAGAGTGAAGAAGTACTCTTAGGGTGTGACGAGCGTAGGCCCTGACCAAAGGGAAGAAATGCCCTTGGGGTGCAACGCAGAAAATGCATTGCTATTATGGTTTTATTTTTGAGGTGTTACGTACATGTTGAAATAACGACCTTCAAACTTAGGTGGCTTTTCCATAACTCCAATATCTTCAACCATTGGCCAGACACGAAGTAACACTTCTTTTCCTGCCATTGGATTTGCCATCTCACGACCGCGTAAAAATACTCTAAACTTAACATGAAAACCTTTTTCTAAGAACTCTCTTGCATGCTTCACTTTGTAAGCAATATCATTCTCAGCAATTTTCACAGATAATTTAATCTCTTTAACAACGATTTTTACCTGATTTTTTCTCTGTTCTTTGAGTTTTTTCTCTTCTTGATATCTATACTTACCGTAATCCATAATCTTTGCGACAGGCGGTTTTGCATCAGGAGCTATTAGAACTAAATCTTGCCCCAATTCATTTGCTTTTTCCATAGCATCATCGAAAGAGATAATCCCTAAAGATTCTCCCCCATCTATATTACATCTTAACTCTGTCGCACGGATATCGTCATTCATTATGACACGGTTTTTCTTTTGACTCAAAAATTTACCTCATTTATTTTAGTTTGTATAAGCTTAAGGAAATCCTCTTCACTTAGGTTATATTGCTCTCTAGTTCTTCTATCGCGAATCGCTACAGTCTTGTTCTCTATCTCTTCGTCACCGATAACAACTATCATAGGTACGCGAGTTTTTTCGGCAATTCTAATACGTTTATTTAACGAATCATTCTTTGCGTATATCTCACTATCGGCATTAATATCGATAAGTTTATCGGATAATTGCTTAGCATAATCTTTATGTGTCTCTGCAACTGGCACAATTGCTACCTGAGTTGGAGCGATAAACATAGGAAATTCACCAGCATAATGCTCAGTTAAAATCCCGATAAAACGCTCAAAAGAGCCAAGAATAGCACGGTGAATCATAACCGGCTGAATCTTCTCGTTGTTCTCACCATTGTACTCAAGCTCAAAACGTTCAGGAAGATTAAAATCTAACTGAATTGTTCCACACTGCCACTCACGTCCAATAGCATCTGTAATCTTGATGTCAATTTTTGGACCATAAAAAGCTCCACCACCCTCATCTATCTCATAAGGAAGTGCATTTTTATCCATCGCATTTTTAAGAGCCTGAGTTGAAATATCCCAAACCTCATCATTACCAACAGCTTTTTCTGGTTTAGTAGAAATCATCATTTTATAATCAAACTCGAAAGTTGACATAATTTTATCTACAAAATCAACGACCTCTATAATCTGATCTTCAATCTGATCTGCTGTACAGAAAATGTGTGCATCATCTTGAGTAAATTCACGAACTCTAAAAAGCCCATGAAGCGCACCTGTCATCTCATGACGGTGAACAACACCATACTCAAAATATTTAATAGGTAAGTCTCTATAAGAGTGTAAATCATCTTCATAAACTTTAATATGACCAACACAGTTCATAGGTTTAACACCAAACTCTATCTCATCAATATTAGTGAAATAC
>JAGGWO010000055.1 GCA_021157485.1 Sulfurimonas sp.
AAAACCAGAAGTTAATCTAACTTTTGCAACTTTTCTTAAAGCCGAGTTAGGTTTTTTTGGTGTAGTCGTATAAACACGAGTACATACACCACGACGCTGTGGACATGAAACAAGAGCTGGTGATTTAGATTTCTTAATCACACGTTTACGCTCATTACGAATCAATTGATTGATTGTAGGCATACAATTCCTTTTTACTTAATTTTTTCCAGTAGAATTTAATTCCTCAAAAAAATTTGAGAGAATTATAGACACGTGATAATACAGAAATTGTAATTAAAGTTAGCTTATTTTAAGTGGGAATTAAGAGAAAAGGAATTGCCAAGTGAGTTTGTACTCACTTGGCAGAAGAGAGAATACTTTTTATCACTCTTCTTCTGAAGCAAACATAACTTCTTGATCTTTATAGATACCAGTTCCAACAGGAATAGTACGACCAATAATTACATTTTCTTTTAAGTTGTTAAGATCATCAACTTTAGCTGAAACTGCAGCTTCAGTTAATACTTTAGTTGTATCTTGGAATGATGCAGCTGAAATAATACTATCAGCAGATACAGCAGCTCTTGTGATACCAACAAGGAATGGTTCAGCAATCGCAGGACGACCACCAAGACGAATAATTTTTTCATTCTCTGCAGCAAATTTAGCTTTAGAAATCAAATCACCCTCAATAAATTTAGTATCTCCAGATTTAACAATTTTAATCTGTCTTAACATCTGAGTGAAGATTATTTCAATATGCTTATCTGCGATATTAACACCCTGAGAACGGTAAACTTGTTGAACTTCAGATACTAGGTAATTATATAGTGCTTTAACACCCATAATTCTTAGTAACTCATGAGATGAAAGAATACCAGTAGTCAATCTCTCACCAGCATGAACAAAGTCACCTACACTTACAACAGGCTGATGAGATTTATCAACAAAGTACTCTTTAATGATTCCATTATCAGAGTTAGTAATAACAACTCTCACTTTACCACGAAGCATTTTACCAAAACTAACCGTACCATCTATTTCAGAAATAAGTGCAGTTGCTTTTGGACGACGACCCTCAAATAGTTCAGAAACTCTCGGAAGACCACCAGTAATATCTGATGATTTTTGAAGTGCTTTTGGCGTTTTTGCAATAATATCAGCAATTTTAACTTCAGCACCATCTGCTACATAAATAGAAGACTTTGGCTCAATCGCATAACGTAAAAGCTCACCATTTTCAGTTGCTAAAACAACCGTTGGTTTATACTCAGATGAGATGTAGTCATTAATCATAAGACGTGTCTTACCAGTTAACTCATCTACTTGCTCAGATGCTGTAGTCCCAACGATAATATCTTCATATGAAACTGTACCGTTAGATTCAGAAATAATTGGATTAGAGTATGGATCCCACTCTGCTATAACTATTGACTCATCAGAAGATGGTTTAGCAATCGTTGTAGATGAATCAACAGCTTCATTATCATCTGTAACTATAACAGAACCACGAGCGATATAGTGACGTACAGCTTCACGGTTGTTTAAATCAACAACAGTAGCAAAAAGACCTTTTTCAACTACTTCATATCCAGATTTAAGACCTTCAAATCTTTCTAAGTAATCACCTTTTAATAAGAAGTACTTAACAGTACCCTCTTCTTTAGCAGTAATCTTTTGAGTAACAGGAGCGCCATTTTCAACTAATAATTCTGATGCATAAGGAATACGAGATGGAACATTCCAACTATCTTTAATAGTTTCAACAATAGACTCATCAGCTTCTACTTCCATACCACTTTCGTGAGGGAAATAGTACTTACCTTCTATCTGTCCACTAACACCAGCAAGTTCATTTGGTTTAGCAATCTCTATCTTACGAAGAGAGTAACGTACTGTATCTTTTTTAGATGTAACACTAACAATTACTTCATCGTGAACAGTTTGTATCTCTACTTTACCTGCAAATGGAGCTTTAATTTTAGGTTCAACTAATAGTACAGCTGCGTTTCTTCTGTTAGCAACTATATTTTTACCCTCTTTTGAAGCGTAAGTTTTTAAGTTGTAATAACGAATGAAACCCTCTTTTTCAGCAAGAACTTGTCTCTCTTGTGCAGTAGAACTTGCAGTTCCCCCAACGTGGAAAGTACGAAGTGTAAGCTGTGTACCAGGCTCACCAATAGATTGTGCAGCAACAATACCAACTGCCTCACCAGTACGAACGATATGACCAGTTGCAAGGTTGACACCGTAACATAGTGCACAAACACCATCTTGACTTTTACAAGTTGTTGGTGTTCTAATATGAGCTGTTTTAATTCCAGCTTCTGAGATAACTTTAGCAGATACTTCATCTAGAAGTGTACCTTCAGCAAAAAGAATCTCATTAGAGATAGGGTCTATAACATCATCAGCTAAAACACGTCCATTAAGTCTGTCTTCTAGAGACTCAATTAGAGTATTTTGATCAGAAATATCTGAAATCTCAATACCTTCGTGAGTATGACAATCATGCTCTACAATCTTAACATTTTGAGCAACATCAACTAGCTTACGAGTAAGATAACCAGCATTTGCTGTTTTAAGTGCAGTATCGGCAAGACCTTTTCTAGCACCGTGAGTTGAAATAAAGTACTCAATTACATTTAGACCCTCTTTAAAGTTAGAGATAATTGGAGTTTCAATGATATCACCAGATGGTTTAGCCATAAGACCACGCATACCAGCAAGCTGACGAATCTGAGCAGCAGAACCACGAGCACCAGAATCAGCCATCATGTGAATAGAGTTAAATCCATTTTTGTCATTTTCAACAAGTGTCATCATCTCTGATGCAAGAGTATTGTTTGTATCTGTCCAAACATCAATGATTTTATTGTAACGCTCTTGTTCAGTTAAAAGACCAGCTTCAAACTGTTTTTGAATCTCAATTACACGAGCTTTAGACTCCGCAATTTTTGCAGGTTTCATATCTGGAACACGAATATCATCAGCAGAGATAGAAACACCTGCTTCAGTTGCATGTTTAAAACCTAAATCTTTTAACTTATCTAAGAAACCTGCAGTAACACCGATACCACCATGCTTTTGAACATAATCAACAATTTCATTAATATATTTTTTCTTCATAACTCTGTTCCATAACTCTGAAGGAACGAAGTCTGGTAAAATAGCTTTAAGAAGTAGGCGTCCAGCAGTAGTATAAATAATACGACCATCAATTCTAGTTCTTACTTTTGCATGAATATCAAGTGCATCATGCTCTATAGCGATTCTAATCTCATCAACATTTGCAAATAGTTTATTTGAACCCTTAACACCATTTTTCTCTAAAGTGATGTAGTAAATTCCAAGAACCATATCCTGTGAAGGTGTAGCAATTGCTTTACCTGATGCAGGAAGAAGAATATTCATAGATGCAAGCATAAGTACTTTACATTCAGCGATAGCAGCTGAAGATAAAGGTACGTGAACAGCCATCTGATCCCCATCGAAATCGGCATTAAACGCAGCACAAACTAATGGGTGAAGCTGAATTGCTTTACCATCAATTAGCTTAGGGTGAAACGCTTGAATTGAAAGCTTGTGAAGAGTTGGTGCACGGTTAAGCATTACCGGATAACCATCAACAATCTCTGCAAGACACTCCCAAACTTCGTTACTTTTCTCTTCAATCATCTTCTTAGCAGCTTTAACAGTTGTTGCATAACCTTTATCTTCAAGTTTAGCAATCAAGTGTGGCTTAAATAGCTCAAGAGCCATTTTCTTAGGTAGTCCACACTCATCCATTCTTAAAGAAGGTCCAACAACAATTACAGAACGTCCAGAGAAGTCAACACGCTTACCAAGTAAGTTTTGACGGAAACGCCCCTGCTTACCTTTAATAATTTCACTTAAAGATTTAAGTGGACGTTTGTTGGCACCTTTTACTGCGTTTGCACGACGACCATTATCAAATAGTGCATCAACAGACTCTTGAAGCATACGCTTTTCATTTCTAACAATAATTTCAGGAGCTTCTAGTTCAACTAAACGCTTAAGACGTTGGTTACGGTTGATAACACGACGATAAAGGTCATTAACATCAGAAACAGCAAATTTACCACCATCTAAAGATACAAGAGGACGTAAATCTGGTGGAAGAACTGGTAAAACAGTTAACATCATCCATGCAGGGTTATTTCCACTATTTAAAAATGACTCAATTACTTTAAGACGCTTGTTAATAGTTTTTTTCTTAGCTTCAGATTTTGTCTGAGTGATAGCTTCTTTTAACATTGTAAATAGGTCAACTAAATCGATAGAGTCTAATAAATCACGAATTACTTCTCCACCCATACGAGCTTTAAAGCCTAGAGCATCGAATCTTTGAACTAAAGTACGGTACTGCTCTTCATTTAAAACATCATACTGAAGTACTGGTGTTTTTGCTTCAGCGTCATAGTAAGCTTCTCCACCAGACTCAACGATATATGCTTCATAATAAAGTACACGCTCAAGATCTTTCATTTTGATACCTAAAAGAGTACCAATACGTGAAGGTAATGAACTAACGTACCAGATATGTGCAACAGGAGTTACAAGTTCGATGTGACCCATACGGTTACGACGAACTTTAGTTGAAGTTACTTCAACTCCACATTTCTCACATACCACACCCTTGTAACGCATCTTTTTGTATTTACCACAAAGACACTCATAATCTCTTACAGGTCCGAAAATCTTTGCACAAAAAAGACCATCACGCTCAGGCTTAAGTGTACGGTAGTTAATAGTTTCTGGTTTTTTAACTTCACCATGACTCCAAGACATAACCTTTTCAGGTGATGCAAGGCGAAATTGTAGCTGTTTAATATCTTTTGGTCTGTTATCTTCTGTTACTTCAACTGGTACTAATTTACTCATCGTCGTTTACCTCGTCCATAATCTCTACATCAAGAGCAAGTGCTTGCAGCTCTTTTGTTAATACAAATAGTGTTTCAGGGATACCAGATGCTGGTATCAACTCACCTTTTGTAATTGCTTTATAAGCACGTACACGACCATCAACATCATCAGATTTGATAGTCAACATTTCTTTAAGAACAGCAGAAGCACCATATGCTTCAAGAGCCCAAACTTCCATCTCTCCAAATCTCTGACCACCAAAGAGTGCTTTACCACCAACTGGCTGTTGTGTTACTAAAGAGTATGGTCCAGTTGAACGAGCATGAATTTTCTCATCAACAAGGTGATGCAGTTTAAGTACATACATATAACCAACATTTACACGCTCTTTTATCTGTGCACCTGTTTTACCATCATAAAGAACAACTTTTCCATCTTCAGCCATATTAGCAAGTTTATAAAGTTTTTCAAACTCTCCTGCATTTACACCTTCAAAAATTGGAGTTGCAAATCTAACACCACCTTTTGCCCAGTCTCTTGCATAACCTAAGAATACTTCATCACTCATATCACCAATAACTTTAACTGCATTCATCAGGCCAGCTACATCAGCAATTGAGATCATTTTAGATCTTAAGTTATCAATAAAGCCTTTTTGTTTAGTATTAAACTGCTCTTGAATCTGATTACCAAGCTCACGCCCAGCCATACCAAGGTGCATCTCTAAAATTTGACCAATATTCATACGTGAAGGTACACCTAGTGGATTAAGACATACATCAACAGAACGTCCATCTTCCATATAAGGCATATCTACTTCAGGAACAATAATAGAAACAATACCTTTGTTTCCGTGACGACCAGCCATTTTATCACCAACTTTTAGTTGACGTTTTGTAGCGATGTAAACTTTTACATATTTAACAACACCATTTGGGAGAATGTCATCTTTTTCTAAAATAGTAAGTTTCTCTTCATGCTCATCTCTAAATACACGTTTCTCTTTTTGGAAATAGTTTTTAGTCTTGTTATACTCAGCTTGAATCTCTTCGCTAAATGATTTAACTATAGCATTCATTGCAAAACGATTTACTTCAACTAAATCTTCACCGTTAAGAGTGTCACCAGCTTTATACTCAGTCTCTCCAACTTTAATATCAGCTAATAAAGGCTCACGTGTAAGAAGTTTAGTAACTCTTAACATCTCCTCTTTATCAATCATGATAAGTCTGTCATAGTGCTCACGCTCTAAGTAATCACGCTCTTCTTTTTCAAGTTCAAGTGCACGTGCGTCTTTATCGTAACCTTTTTTAGTAAAGATTTTGATATCAACAACAACACCTTCCATAGATGGAGGACAATAAAGTGATTTATTTACAACATGACCAGCTTTTTCACCAAAAATTGCACGTAGTAAACGCTCTTCTGGAGTTGGTTTCACTTCACCTTTTGGAGAAACTTTACCAACGATAATCATTCCACCACTGATAGTAGTACCAAGTTTAACAATACCAGACTCATCAAGGTGAGCTAACTCATCATCTCTTACATTTGGAATATCACGAGTAATCTCTTCTACACCATGCTTAAGTTCACGAGCTTCTACTTCTTTTTCATAAATATGTACTGAAGTAAATTGGTCTTTACGAATCATTCTCTCAGAGATAACAATCGCATCCTCAAAGTTATAACCATTCCATGGCATAAACGCAACCATAGCATTAACACCAAGTGCCAACTCACCTTGATCCATATTTGGACCATCAGCAATGATTTGACCTTTAGTTACTTTATCACCAACATTAACGATTGGTTTTTGAGTAAATGAAGTATTTTGATTCGTTCTAAGGTTTTTCTGTAAAGGGTAATAATCAATATAGATTTCACCATTTTCTTCGCCCATAACGTAAATATGTTTACCATCAACTTTTTCAATAGTACCTGGACGATCAGCTTTTACACACTCCCAAGCATCACGAGCAACAAGTTTTTCAACACCTGTTCCAACCATTGGAGAGTTAACTCTCAGTAATGGAACTGCTTGACGTTGCATATTTGAACCCATTAGTGCACGATTGGCATCATCATGTTCCAAGAAAGGAATAAGTGAAGCAGCAACACCAACAACCATATGAGATGAAAGGTCAGAGTATTCACACTCTTCAGGTTTACGAAGAAGAATTTCTCCATCTTGTCTAACTGAAATCAAATCTTCAATAAATTCACCATCTTTATCTAGTTTATTAGAAGCAGCAGCAATCTTTACACCTTCTTCTTGAGTTGCAGTTAAATAAACTACCTCTGAAGTGATTTTACCATCTTTCATAACTTTGTATGGAGCTTCAATAAACCCATGCTCATTAACTTTCGAGTAAGTAGCAAGAGTATTAATAAGACCAATATTTTGACCCTCTGGAGTCTCAATTGGACAAATACGACCGTAGTGAGTTGGGTGAACATCACGCACTTCAAAACCGGCACGCTCTTTAACAAGACCA
>JAGGWO010000243.1 GCA_021157485.1 Sulfurimonas sp.
CATGTACTACTTGATGGTATTAAATGGACTGACCTAAGCGGAACTTATCCTACTTACGTGTTTATTGCATTCCAAGGTACATTTGCAGCGATTACTATTGCTATTGCTTCTGGTTCTGTTATCGGACGTATGAAATTTTCAACATGGATGGTTATCGTTGTATTATGGGGATTAGTTGTTTATGCTCCAATTACACACATGGTATGGGGTGGAGATGGTGCTTACCTTTTTGATGCAGGTGCACTTGACTTTGCTGGTGGTACAGTTGTACATATGAATGGTGGTCTTGCTGGTTTAGTGTTAGCCTTTTTAGTTGGTAAACGTGCTGGTTATAACAAGGTTGCTATGAAACCAATGTCAGTTATGCTTACAGCTTTAGGTGCTGCTATTTTATGGTTTGGTTGGTTTGGATTTAATGGTGGATCTGCATTTGGTGCAAACTCTATCGCTGGTCTTGCTTACTTAACTACTGCTTTAGCTCCTTCAGTTGCTGCTATAACTTGGATTTTACTTGAGTGGTTCGTTTATAAAAAACCAACTCTGCTAGGTGCTGCTTCAGGTGTTGTTGCTGGTCTAGTTGCTATTACTCCAGCTGCAGGTTTCGTTGATGTTGGTGGTGCTATGATTATTGGTGGCGTTGGTTCAGTTGTCGCATTCTTTGGTGTTGCTACACTTAAAAAGAGACTTGGTTATGATGATTCTCTAGATGCATTTGGTATTCACTTCTTAGCTGGTCTATGGGGTGCACTTGCAACTGCACTCTTCGCTCTTAAAGATAACGACTTACTATGGGACGGTCCACTTAAAGAGTCAGGTGATAGAATGGGACAGTTCATGGTTCAAGTTGAATCAGTTGTAGTTGTTGGTGTATTCACATTAATTGGAACAGTGGTAGTTTACTATCTAGCAATGGCTTTAACTGGTGGTGCTAGAGTTGATGAAGAGACTGAGCAAGTTGGTCTTGATGAATCTGTTCATGGTGAAAAAGCTTTAAATATATAACAAGTTGATTTAAACCACAAAAGTGGTTACAATTTTAAAATAATAATAAAGGGGCATAGGCCTCTTATGACAAATATGGAGTCTAAAAATGAAAAGAATAGAAGCAATTATAAAACCATTTAAACTAGAAGACGTTAAAGATGCTCTAGCTGAAATCGGAATCGATGGTATGACAGTTAGCGAAGTTAAAGGTTATGGTCGTCAAAAAGGGCATAGTGAACTTTACCGTGGTGCAGAGTATGTAGTTGATTTTTTACCAAAAATTAAAATGGAAATGATAGTTGATGGTAAAGATGTAGATCAGGTTACAGCGACAATCGTTGAAGCAGCTAGAACTGGTAAAATTGGTGATGGTAAGATATTTGTTAGTGATATCGAACAAATTATCAGAATTAGAACTGGTGAAACCGACGTAGAAGCTATATAGTTTCAAATCTTCACACTTGCGTAGTTTGAAGCTACGCAAATCCTCAATTGCTTAATTTTTAATCATTTTTTATTTTTAAAACAAATTTTTTTAGTTAAAATCACCAAATAATGACTAAAAAAGGGTACTCTCAATGTTAGAAGCTGATTTTAAATATGTAATCGACACTTTTTTCACACTATTTTCTATGGTGCTTATAATTTTTATGGTTCCAGGTTTTGCAATGTTAGAAGCAGGGCTAGTTAGAACTAAAAATGTTACTTCTGTTCTTACTATCAATGTAATGATTTATGCTGTTGCATCTTTAGCATTTTTACTTATAGGTTTTGATCTTGCGTTTGGCTCATGGGAAAATGACTCTATGAGCATATGGGCTGCGTTTATGTTTCAAATGGCATTTGTTGGTAAAACAATTAATATTATGAGTGGTGGTGTGAGTGAGCGTGTTCGTATATTTCCTTTAGCTATTTTTGCTGTTATCATGGGTGGAATTATCTACCCAACAGTTGTAAATGTTAGCTGGGGTGCGGATATGATAGCTGGAACATTTCTTGACTTAAATATGTATGACCTTGCAGGTTCTACAGTAATTCACTCTACTGGTGGTTGGGCGCTTCTTGCAGCTATACTTATAATGGGTGCTCGTCGTGGTAGATATAAAAATGGAAAAGTTAGAGTTATCCCAGCTTCAAATATCCCTTTAGTTGTTCTAGGCGCATTCTTACTATGGATAGGTTGGTTTGGTTTTAATGGCGGTTCTGTAGGAAGTATCTCTAGTGTCCAAAACGCAGACTTAGTTGCTAAAACAATTATGAATACAAATACAGCAGGATTAGCAGGTGCATTAATCGCTGGTTTTATAATGTATATGAGATATAAACTATTTGATATTACGATGATTTTAAATGGTGCTTTAGGTGGACTTGTAGCTGTTACTGCGGGACCTGACTTGTATGACATGTATACTCCTATTTTAATAGGTATGATTGCTGGTTCCTTAGTTGTTTTTGCGGTTCCTCTTTTTGATAAATTACAACTTGATGATCCTGTTGGGGCACTCTCTGTACACTTAGTGAATGGTGTTTGGGGAACTTTAGCAGTTGGTATATTTGTTGATAGTATCTCATTTATGGATCAGTTAAAAGGTGTTGTAGTTGTTGCTGTATTCGCGTTTAGTGTTTCATTCGTTGTACTTTTTGTTATCAATAAAATTACAAGATTTAGAGCAGAAGATGATGCTCAACTCGAAGGTATGGATGTTAATGAGTGTGGTGTGGAAGCATATCCAGAGTTCAAGAGAGCTATATAACTATTTAACACTTCTTTAATGGATGTTTTGATAACATCCATTCCATGATTAGACACACTCCCTCTTTCTTAATATCTATCATAATCCATTCACTTCTTTTAGTGGTATTTTTTTATACATACAGCTATGTTTCATCATTGAGTAGTAAAAAAGAAGATGAAAAACTATGCCTAAAATTAACATGTATTGTTAAAAAACATAAAGAGCATATAGTAGAAAAACAAAAACCTAAAAAAATAATTCCCCCAAAAGCAAAACCAAAGCCAAAAATAGAAAAACCGAAAAAAGAAGTTGTTAAAAAGATTATACCTAAGCCATTAACAGTTCCTGTAGTAAAAGAGATTGTAGAACCTGAAATAGAACCAGAAGTAGTGTACGTTGAGGAAGTAGAAGAGGAAGTAATAGAAGCACTTCCAGTAGAGTCTCAAGAAGAACAAGAAGTAGCTCAAGAAGAGCAGTATATGGATGAAAATATAAAAGAGATTGTAAGGCTTTTATCTGAAAATCTGTATTATCCAAGATCTGCAAGAAAGAGGGGAATTGTTGGAGAAGTTATCGTGAAGTTTTGCCTCTCACAAGACGCTACGGTGAGTTCAATAGAAATTGTATCATCACAAAGTGAGATATTAAGCAGGGCTGCAAGAAAAACTATACAAGACCTCTCTGGAGAGTTTCCAAAACCTCCTGAAGAGTTAATTCTTCATGTACCAATAAAGTATGAGCTCAAAAGGTAGTTATTTTAATCTACTGGATTAAAATACTCTTTCTCTGCACCGCATCCCGGACATTTCCAGTTGTCAGGTAAATCTTCAAACGCAGTACCAGCAGGAAAACCATTTTTTTCATCACCAATAGCAGGATCATATATATGACCACAAAATACACATTTATACTTTTGCATGAAACATCCTTTTTTAACATTGTAGCTAAATTATAGAACAGTTATAATATTATTTTATATTTCGTATCTTGGAAGAGTATGAGATATCAATTGGTTTGTCATCAACCAATGGATTGATATATGCTTTTTTTTGTAACTCTTTAAAACTAAGAGCATCTGTTTTAAGTAAGCTATTACCGTAGAGATACTTAGCAGTATGTCCACTAACTAAAATTTCCCAATTTAGAGTCATATTTGAATAGTTAACTAGAGAATTTTTCCATATACTAGTAGTACAGTTTGTTAGAAAGGTATTGTAAAATTCAGGACTATTTTTTAATTCATTTATCTTTTTAATATAGTTTAAAAAGACTTTTTGTTTATCTTCTAGCTCTGCATCTATTTGGTACATGTAAACATGTTCAGGTGGATTTTTTCTTATATTTGTCCGAAGTCCTATTAAATCACGTTCATCCGCAACAACATAATAAAGCTCACTATCTTTAAAAAAGCCTCGTATCATTGAGTAAGATTCACCTACCTCTTTACGTGCTTCAATTGATATTGCTAAGTGTTTATTGTCGCTAAATGAAAAACTTAAAAATGTATGTGCTATATTTGGTCCCATCCAATATGATGCTATAAAGTCTATGTTATCAAGTTTGTTGATATCAAAAGTTTCATCATAGTATGAAATTTCATACTTATCTTCTGTAGTATATTTAAAATTACGAATATTGTGAACTGTGATGAGAGTGTCGTCTTGTGTAGCATAGGATAAAACTGCTACATCTTTTTGCCAAATTTTATCATTTGATGGTTTGATGCTTTCGTACCAAAATAACCATACTCCAAGTAAAACAAGATAGATTCCCCATGCAATAAAACGTAAGTCCTTGAGTTTAAAGGAAATAATTGTAACTATAGAAGAGGATAAGAAAAGTAATATGCTCAGCACAGAGTAAATAGAATTTTCAACTCTATAGTGTAAAGATAAGATAACAAATATTCCTATTAAAATAATACATAATGATAAAAATATATAAAGTGTTTTTTTTATTATATTATTAATTCTAACTTCCTAAATATTATTTCATATGAGTATAACATATAAAGTGTAAGTTGTGAATATCAACTATAGATTAACAAAATCCCTTTTTGAGTCTACAACTTTTTTTAGATATCTTCTCGTCTCTTTATAAGGGAGCTCTTTACGCAGTTTATTATAGACTACTGATGGAGTCTTAGAGTTAATCATAACTTTTGCTTTTTTTCTATCTTTATTAAAAGTTTTCAGTACATTGCCGCTTCCTGTGTTGTAAGCACTTATTACACAATACTCTTTTGATAATGGATTATTAATTCCTAGAAGGTGTCTTTCACCAAGAATATGAATATATGCTACACCAAGTTCTATATTGTTTTGTGCGTTAAAAAGATATGATTTTGATGGCGTTTTATTTGAGCCTTTGACAAACTTGTACGCATCTTTTCCGCCACTTGTAGGTACTATTTGCATTAGTCCAAATGCTCCTGCATTACTTACAGCATATTGATTAAAATTACTCTCTGTTTTTATAATCGCATAGATTAAATTTTCACTGATTTTATATCTTTTAGCATACTTTTGAATATAGTTTTTGAACTTTGAAACTCTAATATCTCCGTGATCTTTTACCATATTAAAAGTAACATAGTGAACCTTTAGAGTTTTTTTATCTTTAGTAATATTTTTTACTTTGTAGTTACTCTTTAAAAGTATATTTGCATATCTTGTAGCTCTCCAAGAGTAGCGTATGACCTTGTTTTGATCATCTTTTACTTCACCAAGGAGATAAGGTGTATCTCCAAGCTTTATTTTTTTACTTCCAAAGAGATCCGCGTTTCTAGGGTCATCTGGGAGTAAAAGTGTTGTTACAATTGCGTTTTTAAGGCTCTCTTTTGAGTTGGCACTGTCGAGAGTTTCAACTGTTATAATCCCTTTGTCAAAATCAACTAGCGCTCTGCTTTTATAATTTTGCATATACTTTACATACTCTTTTTTCTTAGGCACCTTAACGTTTTGAGCTCCCCAAGTTTTTGATACATTTTCTATGAGCGAGCTTAAAACACCTAAAATATTTTTATCAATGTGCTCTAAATCTGATGATAATTGTTTAGGATTTTGTGCATAATGAACAGCCTGTGTTTTTGCTAAATCTTCAAATGCTTGAGATGGATTATTGCTAAGTGAAGCATGAGCGATAGAGTTATAATCAGCAGCACCACACCCAGCAAGTGTGAGTAGAATAGTTGTATATATTATATATTTTTTCATAAGTATGATTCTATCAAACTTCTTTAAACAAAGTGATTTATTATAGGGATATGGCGTAATTTATAGGCATATTTTAGTTAAATAAACTAAGAAAACGTTGAGTATATAAATTAGCCAATAGCTCTGTCTATAGATAAAGCTTAATTGCTAACAAGGGAGTAGTATTTGTAGTAAAATATTATTATTTAGTAGTTTGAAAGTATGTGTGATTGGTATTTAAGTGTTGGTGACCCCGAGGAGAATTGAACTACCTCTCCAAAGGACACACAGCCAACGGACTTAACGACACACCTCTCTCAATGTACCCCATTAACGGGGTTAAAATGACCTACAACAAACTTCAATAAAAACATACAATACC
>JAGGWO010000108.1 GCA_021157485.1 Sulfurimonas sp.
AGAGGGGCTAAGTCACCATCATCTCTGCCATCAAGTTTTGCACCGATATTTATAAGTGGAGTTGTAACTCTTTTCATTGGACGTGAACGAAGGTATCTGTCTCCAGTAAGTACAAAGTGACCATTTGCAGAACTTAAAAGCCCACAAAAAAGTCTCATACCAGTTCCAGAATTACCACAATCAAGTATTTCACTACTCTCTTGTATTCCATCTGAAGATATTTTAATTACCTTGCCATCATCTTCAACTTTTGCCCCAAGATTTTTAACAATCTCAAGAGAGTTCATAGTATCTTCAGCTCTTAAAAAGTTTGTTATCTCACTAGTTCCCTTTGCTAACATTGCAAACATTGCACTACGGTGTGAGATTGACTTATCTGGTGCTATCTCAGAGATACTAAGAGAAAAAGCTTTAGCTGGAGTTACAACTACTTGACTCATCGAAGCCCTACTCCTAACTCACTTTGAAGTGAGTCTAGAATTCTATCGATTGATGAAGTAATATCCTCTTCTTCAAGAGTTTTTTCTTGCGATTGAAGTACAAAACGCAGTGAAAGACTCATATTATCACCTAAGGCCTCATCACTATATTTATCTACAGGATAGAAACGAATAAGTTCATTTATCTCACAAGAGTCAATCGCAGATTTTATTTTTGAGTAACTCATATTTTGAGGCATTATAATACTTAAATCTCTAAAAGAAGCTTGATACTTAGATGATTTCTTAGCTACCTTCAGTGTATAAGGAATCTTATCAAAATCCAATTCACAAACATATGCATTATCTAAGTCGTAAGCTTTCTCAACATCTGGATGAACACGAAATAGCTCTCCAACAACACTGCCAGCTATTAAAACTTCTGCAGTTTGATAGATATGGGAAAGAGAGTGTGTAGTTTCATACTCTCTAAGTTCAATATCTCCGACAATATCAGAAACTTTTTGTACAAAATATGCAAAATCAACTTTTTTCGGTTTTCCCGCATTTGAAAGAGACTCAGACTCAGCATCTCCACTAAAAAGAATTGACATTTTAAGCGTCTCCTCTCTAGTTGGAGAAAAAACTGAACCAACTTCAAATAGTTTTACAGATGAGTATCCATTTTTAACATTTGAAGAAGCGGCTTTTAGTAAACCAGTTAAAAGTGTCGGTCTCAGCGTATCAAGTGTTTGAACAATAGGGTTTAATAGTTCTAACTCATTTTTAGTTGTCTCAAATCCATAAGAGTTAAGAACTTTTTTCTCGTCAAACACAAAATGAACAGACTCAAAAAATCCACTTTGAGCTGCACGATGTCTAAATATTCTACGTTTTTTATACTCTAAATAATCATCTTCAATTCTATTGTCTTCAGTTAAAATAAAAGGTTTTGATGGAATATTGTCAATACCTACCATACGAACAATCTCTTCAATAATATCTTGCTTATTTACAATATCATGACGAAATTGTGGAACTGAAATTACAAAGTTATCAGAAGATGATTTTGATGTATTAAACCCAAGATTTTTAAGTATTTTAGATACTGTAACCTTGTCTATTTTAGCACCGATAATCTCATCTATCTCTTGCTTTGTAACGATTACAATTTTATCTTTATGAGAGTTAGAAAGCTCTATACTTCCACTAAAAGTTGATGAAGAAGAGTTTGCTTCAATCAAATCAATACAGTAAGATAATCCACCATTTAATTCAGGTTCACTACCACGTGATGTTTTATAAAACATTGGTCCTGATTCCATCTTAGAAGCTGCCATTTTTTTAGAGATAATATCTGGTGGAATATAACTCGCTTCAAGTAAAATCGTACCCTCATCATAAGTAACTTTAGACTCATCATTTTGAATAATACCGATAGTAGATGCTTTATCTTCAAAAGCTCGTATACATGCATATCCATTTTCATCTTCACAAAGAGTAACTTTTGCCATAATATCATCTTGAGCACAGAAAAAACCGTAGTTATATGCTCTTAAAATCACACCTGTTGATTGTGTGATATACAACATAATTGCTTCAATATCTGTATCTCTATCATCTTCAATCTGAGCAAGTCTCAGCTTTACAACAAATGGCAAATGTAAATTTTTTAACTCAACTGCCTTGTAACGTAAACTTACATCTAAATCTTTTTCATGTGAAAGACTTAAAATTCTACCAATACCGCGTTTTGCATCATTATCTGTAACACTATACTCTTTAATAGGTCTATCATATGCCGCACTTAAATCACGTGCAACACCTCTGATACTCAGACAATCACCTCTATTTGCAGTTAATTCAATTTCAATCAGATCATCATTAAAGATAGGGTTACTGCGAACTTCATCACCTAACTTAAACTTACCGATACTTTCATCAATTTCAAGGATACCATCTTGAGCATCTTCAATTCCGATTTCAGTTGCAGAACATATCATACCTTCAGACTCAACACCACGCAGTTTTACTGGTTTTATAACTAATCCACTAGGCATAGTAGCACCAATAGTTGCAACAGCTACATTAAGACCAGCTTTCACGTTTGATGCACCACAAACAATTTGACGAATACTTGTTCCAATATCTACCTGACAAACATTAAGTTTATCTGCATCAGGATGTTTTTCACACTCTAAGACTTTACCAAATACAATTTTTTTAGGAACGCTATAGCTATGAAGTCTATCTACCTCTAAACCAATTGAGTTGAAAGTTTTACACAAATCATCTGTAGATATTCCATCTAAATCAATCCACTCATTTAACCAACTTCTAGTAACTATCATCTAAACTGCTCCAGCAACTTAATATCTCCCTCAAAGAGTGAACGAAGATCTCCAATTTGATGAATAAGCATTGCAAACCTTTCAACTCCTAGACCAAAAGCATAACCACTCACGTTTTTATACTTAACAGCTTCAAATACATTAGGATCAACGATTCCACATCCTAAAACTTCTAACCAGCCTGTTTTTGAACAAACACGGCAACCCTTACCTTCACAAAAAACGCAAGAGATATCAACTTCTGCAGATGGTTCTGTAAAAGGGAAAAAAGATGGACGGAAACGCACTTCTACATCTCCAAACATATACTTTAAAAAGTCTTCTAAAATAAACTTTAGGTTTGCAAATGAAACTTTGCCCTCTTCATCAACCAAAAGACCCTCTATCTGATGAAACATAGGAGTATGTGTTAGGTCATAATCACGACGAAATACAGCACCCGGTGCAATCATACGAATTGGCGGCTTAGTATTCATCATAGTTCTAATCTGAACTGGTGATGTATGCGTTCTTAAAAGCATTTCGTCTTTAAAATAAAAAGTATCTTGCATATCACGAGCTGGGTGGTACTTAGGGAGATTTAGTGCTTCAAAGTTATTAAAGTCATCTTCAACCATCTGTCCAGTTTTAACTGCGAAGTTCATAGAGCTAAAGTACTCTACAATTTTATCCATTGTCTCCATAACTGGATGAAGTGCACCAGCTTCGCTAGATGTGCTAAAGAGAGAAACATCAATCGCTTCAGCCTTCATCGCTTCTTGTAACTCTAATGTTTGAAGTGCAATTTTTCTTGCAGTAAACTCATTCATAAGCGTTGTTTTATGATTGTTTAAATCTTTTGCTATTTGTGCTTTTTCTTCATTTGGTGCTGTTTTCATTTTAGCAAACTCTGCTGCTAAAATTCCTTTTTTACCAAACAGAGATATACGAATCTCTTCTAAAGTTTCAACACTCTGCGCTTCGTTAATTTTGTCGTACCACTCTTTCAAATAGAGCTCCTAGGTTTATGCAAATTTTAAAATAGATTATAGTTAAAATTGTTTTATATATAGCTTCATTAAGTTTAGTTTGTGATATAATTAAATAAAAATGAGGATATATTCATGTGTCTATTCTGTAAAATAATCAATAAAGAGATACCATCAAACATAATTTTAGAAAATGAGGAGTTTCTTGCGTTTCACGATATAAATCCAAAAGCTCCGGTTCATATCTTAGCTATTCCAAAAATCCATGTAGATAGTTTTAATGAAGTTAACCCTGAGCTTATGGCAAGTATGACAAAATTTATTCAAAATATCGCTGTTGAATTTCAATTAGATGAGAGTGGTTACAGAGTTATAACAAATATTGGAGAGAATGGTGGACAAGAGGTAAAACACTTGCACTTCCATATTTTAGGTGGAGCAAAACTAAAATGGGAACACTTTAGTGATGCCAATCCACAGGATTTTCTCTAAGCTGGACAGCCCTCTATATCACCCATATCGATATTTGAGCCGCCACCAGATATCATCTCTTCATTCTCACGGATTAAATTTCCATTATGAGTGATAGAGTATGTTATCTTTGTTGTATCACGAATAGTATTGATAGTTGAACAGTATGTCTCTAGAGAGGCCATAACCCATCTTCCAGCAGTCACATCATCACCATCAGAGTTAAAACTATATGTTAAATGCAGAGTGTCAAATTTACATGGATGAGACTCAGCTCTTAAAACTTCACCATCTACAACTAAATCAGTAACAGTTTTACCTTGATTTTTAGGAATCAAAATAATATCTGTTGCACTACACGTAATAAGTCCTGCTAAAAAATACTCAACTGGTGAGATTACAGGACAATCAATTATAAAACTACTCTTAGCAGTTTTAGCCTCAAATTTCATTCCATCTTTATGAATAATACTTACTTTCATCGCTTATGCTCCTAAATAGTTTTTAAAATATTTTAACTGTTCGAGTGTTCTTGTAGTTGCTGTTCCACCCTCAGAAGTTCTAGCATTCATAGAGTGACGAAGACCTAAATATTCCATTACATCTTCGTCAATTCTTGCATCTATCTCTTTAAGGTATTTAAAATCCATCTTAGATAGATCAACTTTTAGCTCTTCACCCTTAGCTACCGCGCGACCTGTAATAAAGTGAGCTTCACGAAATGGAATATCGCATTTTTCAACTAAATAATCAGCTAAATCTGTGGCACTTAAGTGCCCAATAGCACAAGCTGACTCCATGTTATAATCTTTTACTTCCATAGTTTTAATAGCTTCTTTTAAAATCTCTAATGAAATCTCAGCTGTTTCGATAGAATCAAAAACACCCTCTTTGTCTTCTTGAGTATCTTTGTTGTACGCTAAAGGAAGTCCTTTCATAACCGTTAAAAGTCCCATTAGAGAACCATAAACGCGACCTGTTTTTCCACGTAAAAGTTCTGGAACATCCGGATTTTTCTTTTGCGGCATTATTGAGCTACCTGTTGAGTACTCATCACTTAACTCTACAAAACCAAACTCATATGAAGACCACATTACTAACTCTTCACTCAGACGTGAGATATGCATCATCATTGTTGAGATATTAAAAAGAATTTCTAGTGCAAAATCTCTGTCACTTACAGTATCTAAACAGTTTACACTCACACTATCAAAACCCAAAAGTTCTGCGGTCATACCTCTGTCAACATTGTGTGGAGTTCCTGCAAGTGCTGCACAACCAAGAGGTGATATATTATTACGCTCTGCGGAGCTCTCAAATCTCTCAATGTCACGTTTAAACATAGAAAGATATGCACCTAGATGAAAGGCAAAGTTAATCGGTTGAGCATGTTGAAGGTGTGTCATTCCTGGGATAAGAGTCTCAGTATGTCTATCAGCGACTACAATAATCTCATTCATTAAGAGTTTAACAGCTTCAACAATTTCAGAATTTTTACGAATAACATAACGACGGAAATCAACAGCAACCTGATCATTTCTACTTCTTGCAGTGTGAAGTTTTTTACCAGCATCACCAATTATTGCAGTTAAACGCTTCTCAATACCCATGTGCAAATCTTCATCAGAGATTTTCCACTCAAATTCGCCAGACTCTATCTCGCTTCTAACTTGATTTAAACCATCAGTTATTTGAGTAAGTTCATCCCCTGTTAAAATACCTTGTTTTGCAAGCATTGTAGCGTGGGCAACTGAGCCTTCAATATCTTCGCGATAAAGTTTTCTGTCATACATAATTGAGGCATTAAACTCATCCAATAAACTTGAAGCACTCGCAGAAAAGCGACCTGACCACATCTTATCCATAATAATACACCCTTAATTTTATTTCATAAAATGAAGGAAACCCCTTCATTTTATTATTACGGTAACGGAAGTAATTCCGTTACCTACGATAACTCTACGTTTACCTCGGCGGTATGCCCAAAATACTAGTATTTTTATATTCGTTAAAAAGTTTCGTATTTTAGCGAAATATGATGATTTTACAAAGTGAGGGGGTATAGATAGAGAAGAACTCTATCTAAAATTAATTACAAGCAGGAACGTTACCACTATCTTTAGCGTACTCTATAACAAACTGTTTAAGGTGTTTTGATTTTTTAGTGTACTTTTTACTTTTAAAATATTTCCAAGATTTTTTAGCACTTTTCTTTTTAAGATGAAGTTTTGCAAGAGGCTTACCCTTTTTCTTCATAAGTTTTTTCCATACTTTCATCTTGTATTCAGCAACAAAAGATTGACCACCTTCATGACAAGAAAGGCAACGTTTTACAAAAACCTTTTGACCTTTATATATTGCTGCATTTGCCGGAACTAGTGTTAAGAATGTTATAGAGAGTAAAAATAGTATAATTTTTTTCATTTTCCACCTTGTAAAATTATTATTTGGAATAATCTTACATTAGAAATTATTATATTTACCTTATATCACTAAAAAATGATACTATATATCACATAAATATTATAATTGAAACTTTTCATAAAGATTATCGTTTAAATCCCATAGTTTTTTGTTCTTTAATGTTTGAACTACAGAGGGTGTGCAATCAACGTCATCAGGCCACTCTCTTGTAAATCCGTCAAGTGATGATTTATTAGTTCCATCTACTCCAACCATAAGTCCAGCAACAAAAACATCTCTTAGTGCATCCATATTATTTGTAACTCTCCAAATAAGCATATAAGGATTAGTTACATCATTTTTAGCATCATCTACAAAAACTACAATTCTAATATTTGTACTCAAAGTCACTAAAGCATCAAAGTACTCTTTAGCTGCCTTTGTCTTATTGAGACTTATTACAGTTATAGGATTTTTTGTATGTCTCATAAACTGATGAAGCTTCACGGCATCAGGAATAAGTTCTTGAACTTTTTCTAAAAGTTCACTATCACCTAAGAGATTAGGCTCTTCAACTCTGTTAGCACCAGTAGCATCTATACCTAATTTTCCACCAACTAAGGTCTCTGGAGAAGAGTGGTCAAGTGCATCTAAAATACCTTCTGTAATAAACATAGACTTAGGTGTGAATCTATTTAAGATATATGTTGCAAATGATTGATAATTATCAAGTTTAGGCGCTTTCTCATCCACAAAGATAGCATGTTTTACAAAACTCATCTGTCCTGCACCCCAAAAAGCGTGCATAAACTGTTTTGCATGTCCTTTGTATAATGGTTGCATCTTAGCAAGGATTAAATTATGAAAACCTGCGTTTTCAGGCATATGATAATCAAGCAAGTCAGGAACTGTAGTCTTTAGCAGTGGGAAAAATATCTTTCCTGTTGCCCAACCCATATATTTATCTTCTAAAGGTGGCTTACCAACAACTGTTGCAAGAAAAGTTCTATCTTTTTTCATAGTTATTGCACTTACTTCCATTACTGGATAAGGCTCTTCTAAAGTGTAGTATCCAGTATGATCACCAAATGGACCCTCTATCTTAAGTGCATTTGTATCTACCCACCCCTCAATCACATAATCAACATCTTTAGGAATATAAAGAGGCGTTGTTAAAGACTTTACAAGTTGAGCTGGTGTTTTAGTAATGAGCCCGTACATAAGAAGCTCATTAACTCCATAAGGTAGTGGAGCTGTCGCACACCAAGTGTAAAGTGGATCACCACCTATTGCAATTGAAACAGGCATTTTTTTACCAGCTTTTTGATACTGATCAAAAAAGTGTGAACTATCTTTATGAATCTGCCAGTGCATTCCAAGATGATTTTTATCATAAACCTGAAGTCTATACATTCCAAGATTTACCATCTCACCATCAAGAGATTGAGTATAAACCTGTCCCATAGTAATAAATGGTCCACCATCTTGCTCCCATGTAGTTAACACAGGAAGTTTATAAAGGTCTATATCTTCGTTAAGATATTTTATCTTTTGACATGCACCTTCACCTTTGAGACGTTTAGGGAAAATATTTTTTAATGAAAAGAGCTCTTTAGCCATAGAGACTTTACCCATTAGACCTTCAGGTGGTTTCATATGCAGTAGATTTGTAATCTCATCTGCAACGGACTCTATAGTTCTGCCAAAAAGAAGCTCACAACGTTTATATGAACCAAAAACATTCATAAATACTGGTTCTACAAATTTTGTGCCACTTTTTTTATCTACTACATTTGTAAAAAGGATAGCTTTACCACCATTTTCTTTCTTTACTTCTGCATATGCCAAGTGAGGAATTTCAAGATAAATATCCAGTTCTTCGTTTATAACTTTTAATTCACCATGCTTTTTTAGTAGTTCTATAGTTTTTTTCATTATTTTACTTTGATTTTATTTTTATAATCTTTGTGGCATTTCATCTTTAAATGCAACTTCTTCTGCATTTTTGAGTAAATCTAAGGCACCATTTTTTATCATTCTAGCAGCTACTTCAGAACCTAAATTTTTAGATTCATTTACATTTACAATAACTTTTTCCTGCATTATATTTGTACCGTCTGGGAAACCAAGCATTATTCTAAAAGTTATTTCATCGCCATTTTTTACAGCATTACAAGCAACTGGAGCTGAACATCCTGCCCCTATTTTAGATATAAAATCACGTTCTATCTGAGTACATATAAAGGTATCAACATCTTTTAAACTCTCAGCTATCTCACGTACTTTATCATTACCACAAACTATCTCAATTCCTAGAGCGGCTTGACCCATTGGAGGTATCATCATATCTAGCGAAAGTTTATCTGTGTAAGGAATATCTTTTAGTAAATCTAATCTAGAAAGCCCTATCCACGCAAGAATAATCGCATCGTATTGACCCTCTTGAAGTTTTCTAAGTCTTGTATTTACATTACCGCGTAAATCTTTTACTTTTAAATCAGGACGCTGTTGCAGAAGTTGCATTCTACGTCTTAAACTTGTTGTTCCAACTACTGCACCTTGAGGTAAATCTTCAAGAGTTGCATAGGTATGGGATAAAAACACATCACTCTGGTCTTGTCTCTGCGTTACGGCTACTAGCTCTAAACCTTCAGGTATATATGTTGGTACATCTTTTAAACTGTGAACTGCAATGTCTGCATTTCCCGCTAACATTTCATCTTCAAGCTCTTTAGTAAAGTGACCTTTACCACCAATAAGTGCAAGAGGTTTATCTAAAACCTTATCACCATTACTTACAATTTTGTTCAACTCAACTGTTACTTCAGGGAAAGTTGCTTCAACTCTATCTTTAATATGATACGCTTGCCAAAGTGCTAAGTCAGAAACTCTTGTTGCAATTACTAATTTATCCATTTTTTATTTAACCTGTTCAAATTTTCTTTTTGTTTTATCAACTTTTCCATCGAAGTAAAGTGTTGGAGTTCCACCAACCATTAAGTTTTCCGCAACACTCATATCACTATTTAAGTGCACTAAAACGTCTCTTTTACTTAAATCAGCCACTTTAATATTAGTCTTCATAGTTTTATTAAATGCAGTTAGAATTTTTTGAATATTTTTCTCTCTAGGGTCTACTTTTACCTTATAAAGATTTAACACTACATCTTTTGTACCTTTAAGTTCAGCTGCAACTGCTGCTTGAACAAGTGGTACTGAAGCTGGGTGAATTCTCTCTAATGGAAAGTGATAATAGTATATAGCAAAGGTATCTGGTCTTTTTTTCATTTTCTCTATTGCACCTGGAACAAAGCTTCTACAAAATGGACATAATGGGTCTGAAAAAATTGCTATTTTATGCTTAGCGTTTGAATTTCCATAGATTAGATTCTCTTTTTTATAATACTCTGGTTTAAAATCTGGTTTAACTAAATCAATAAAACTCTCACCTGTTTGTAAGTCAATTAAATCTCTTGTTACAGCATCTCCATTTGAGAACCAAATCATTCGCTGCTTAACTTTTTTAACTTTCTTTTGCTGTTTCATATTAGCTTCTACACTAACAATAAAAGCATCCCAGCCTTTTAAGCTGTCTAGCTTCATCACTTCTACAACTTTAACATCTATAGAACTCAAACCTTTATTTGAACTAAATTGTTCTTTTAAAAAATCTTCAATCTCTGCATTTGTAGCAGATGAAAAAAGTAAACTACTTGATAGAACTGTTATCGCTAATAATTTCAACATCAATGACATCTGAATCCCTTTGTATATTATTTTGTCTAAAACTTTCTTGTGTATTTGTCTTACAATTACCTGATTTTACATTATAACGGTTAACAAACATACTAGTTATTACACTAAACTGCATTACAATTCCTAAAATATCTGTCATAAAACCTGGAATAATTAAGAGAATAGCACCTATAAGTGTAAATAAGTTTAATTTTTGAAATTGTTCTAAATCTATACAGTTATAAGAGACTGAAGTAAGATTTTCAACTAATGTTTTTCTAAAGTTTATAAGTATAGATATCCCAACAAAAGCAGTTAGTATTATCTCAAAAAAAGTAGCTAAGCCACCTATTGTCGAAGAGATATTAACAGATACTAAAACCTCTAAAAACAGATAAACTATAAAGTAAATCATCTACATAAGTTCCATGATTTTTTCATAAATATTAGCTGCATTTACTTCAGTTTTCTCTTTTGTCGCTCGATCAAAAATTTGAACATTTTCATTTGCCAACTCTTTTCCAATTATAATTGTGTATGGAAAACCAATAAGTTCAGCATCTTTCATTTTAAAGCCAAATCTATCTTTTCTATCATCAAGCATCACTTCAACGTTAGCATCTTGCAGTTTTGCGTAAAGTTCTTCACCAAGAGCTACTTGAGCCTCATCTTTGATGTTAGAAATCATGACGTTTACCATATATGGAGCTGTTGCTTTCGTCCATATACAACCACTTTCATCATGATTTTGTTCTATTACGGATGCGACAAGTCTGCTCACACCTATTCCAAATGTTGCCATCTCAAATGGCTTTGGTTTTCCATTTTCATCATTAAAATTTGCTTCTAATGAGTGAGAATATCTATTTCCAAGCTGAAAAATATGCCCAACTTCGATACCTTTTTTAAAACTAAGCTCTCCGCCACAAGAACATTTTTCATCTATTTTTTTTGATTGGAGCTCTTCATAAGATTTTTCATTAAGAGCATCTATCTCTTCTTCACTCGCAAAAATAGTCTCAATATTTGCACCATAATCACAACTGTTACAAACTACAATAGTATCTTCACCACTATCTGCTAAAACATGAAACTCTTTACTTCCATCTCCACCAATAGCTCCACTATCAGCTTGGACTACTCTAAAGTCAAGTCCAAGTCTTGTAAAAATCTTTTTGTAAGTCTCTTCCATCAGGTTAAATTCTCTAATCATATCCTCTTTAGAAGCATGAAAAGAGTAACCATCTTTCATTAAAAATTCACGACCACGCAAAAGACCATACCTCGGTCTTGCTTCATCACGAAACTTGGTATTAATCTGGTATAAATTAAGAGGTAAATCTTTATAAGAAGTTACTCTATTTTTAACAAGCTCGACCATAGCTTCTTCATTTGTAGGACTCAATACAAAATCATTATTATGTCTGTCTTGTATGCGAAGCATCTCTTTTCCCATTGTATCAGCACGACCACTTCTATCCCAAAGTGAAATAGGTGTTATAAAACTTAGCTGTACTTCATTACAACCAGCTTTATCGAGCTCTTGCTTAACAATAGTTCTAATCTTCTCTAATACTATTTTTCCTAATGGTAAATAGTTATAGAGTCCTGCACCTTGTTGATTTATGAAACCACCACGTACTAAAAATTGATGACTAGGAAGAGTTGCATCTGATGGTGCCTCTTTTGTTGTTGGTATAAATGTTCTACTTCTTCTCACTTAATGTCCTCTTTAAATCTATCTGGAATTTCATCATTGTCACTACTTGCCATCATTTGCATAATGCCAGACATGCTATCTGCTTTTGGTTCACTTGAGCCTTCACGCATCTTTGTTGTCATGTCATGTAAAAATCTTTTGAGAGTCTGTTCTGCTAACTTTTTAGCTTCAGCTGCATACTCTTTTGGCAAGTAACCATTATCTATTGCTCTAGCTGCTTCAACTTCTGCCGTTTTATAAGCTTTGAGATAAATATCTTTTATCATTGGCTCCACATTCAGAGCATCAAGCCACTCAAAGAACTCAACTACACTACGACCAACTATACCATGAGCTTTTCTAGCTTCTTGCTCACGTATACCTTTGTTCTCATCAACAATCTCTTTTAAGTCATCTACTACAAAAAGGTTTATTCTTTCATCTTTAGTGTAAAGTATGTCACGTGGTACTGCTAAGTCAAACCAGTATCTATCAAAGTTACATGGCTCTATAATATCGTTTGTTATGATTGGCGTATTTGAAGATGTGGCAGTAAAAAGAATTTCAAACTCATTAATAGCAGAATCTAACTGTCCATACTCTATTACTTTGGCATCACACTCTTGAGCTAAAGTCTCTGCCTTCTGTTTTGTACGATTCATAATATAAACATCAGCACCATGCGCAATCATATGTTTAGCAGTAATTTCACTCATCTCTCCAACACCGATAATAAGTGTCTTTTTCCCTTTAACATCATCTAAAACAGATTTTAGTTTTGACACTGCAACACTAGCAATAGATACAGGCTTCGAGCTTATTTCAGTAGCGTTTCTTACTTTAGCAGCACACTTAAACGCAGCTCTCATAGCACGTGCTATCTTTTTATCACAATGCTTCTTGTCATAAGAAAATCTAAACGCATCTTTAAGTTGACCCGCTATCTGCGTTTCACCGACTACCATAGAGTCAAGTGAAGAAGCAACTGAAAAAAGATGATGAATTGCAGTAGAGTCATCATAGATATCAGCGCGCTCTTCAAGCTCAGCTAAAGAAATCCTTGCGCGATCACTTAGCATCTCAAATATATGATTTTTTGCATCTGAAATATCAGTACAACTACAAAAAATCTCCATTCTGTTACATGTTGAGATTAAGATTGTCTCATTTATAAATCCACTGGTATTGAGTTTAGTCAGACAACCATTTAGACTCTTATCATTTGGATATGTTAATTTTTCTCTTATTTCAAGAGATGCGTTTTTATGTGAAAAACTTACATTTAAATAGTGCATTAATAACTTCTTTTTATCATAGTTTCTAAAATATCCACTAGCTCAACATCATCTTTTAAAACCTCTTGGGCTTCATTTGATAATTTTTGAGCTAACACAAACGACTTAGCAACACTATTGTGTTTCTCCATCATCTCTTTTATCCAAAGAGTATCTTCTTTTGTAATCTTCTTAGCATGTAGAGAGATTAGTCTCTCTTTGTCTGACTCATTCAACTCTTCGTAAAGGTAAATATATGGAAGTGTACATTTCCCCTCTACATAATCATTCATAGCAGGTTTACCAAGTGTAGCCTCATCCGCTGTAATATCTAAAATATCATCAATAATTTGAAATGACAAGCCAAGATTTCTTCCATAAAGTGCATGTTTATCTGCATCTTTGCCAACAAGAAGTGCACTAGCCTTTGCAGCAGCTTCGATTAAAGTGGCAGTTTTTAGATAAAGCATATCAAGATACTTCTCTTCGTCGTGATTAAACTCTTCAGCCATAATCACATCCATCATCTCACCCTTAGAAAGAGCAGTAACAGAAGCAGAAATAGTTTGCGCGACATCTCTCTCAAACGCAACTAATTCTGTAAATCCTTTTGAATAAAGAATATCTCCAAGCATTACAGCTGTCTTACTTCCATCAGTTGCGTTTACAGAAGCAACCCCACGTCTAGTCATTGCATCATCTATTACATCGTCATGCAGAAGACTAGCAGCGTGAATAAGCTCTACAATCGCAGCTAAAAGAGGTGCTTTTTCATGCTCGTGAGCTATCTTTAAAATCAACTTCGCACGTAGGCGTTTACCACCACTGAGCATACTAAAAAGACGAGTTACCTCATCATAATCAATCTCTTGTATCAGTCTTGCTATCTCTGCTTCAACTCTTTGCATTATCTCTCTTTCACATTTTTGAAATTATGTAACTCTATCTGCATCTTATCATCAGATAAAAAAAGCTCAAATATTGCTTTTTTTTTCTTTATATCAAACTCTTTAAATTTAACTAGCACGTATGGTACATTATAAAAATCAGCTCCACGAGGCTTTAGTTCAAGCCTGAAACTTTGATTTTTATTTCTCAAGTAGAGTATGTTTTGTGCAACTACCCCATCATAAGAGCGGTGAATTACAAGCCCACCATTTTTGTACAGAGTCCATCTAAATTTAAAAAGTCTCTCATAAGAATCGTATTTTACAAGAATTTTCTTTTGTTCATCCTTTTGTAAGGAGACTTCTGTTGTATCTCTAAAATCATTTGCCCACAAAGAGCCAAAAAAAAGCGTTAAAAATAGGAAAAACTTTATAACACTAATCTGTTTTCGCAATATAATTTCCTATAATTTCAAATACTTTTGCATCAACTTCAACATCTAAGTCAAGAAGAGATAGTGGAAGTCCAAAAGATTCAACTTTTACAAAATCTTTATAAGTTACTAAAAGTGAATCTGAAGAATCTTTACTTAAAATATCTTCTAACTCTTCTTTACTGAAGGAGTGATGATCTTCAAAATAGTTTTTACTTAGAACTTCAGGCAGATATTTATCAAGTCTTTGTGGTCTAGCTATAGCTGTTAAAAGTGACATTTTATCACATCTATCTTTAACTACGACTACCCTCTTAAAGTCAACTCCATCTTTTAATACAACTGCCTCTTTGCCAAGCCATAATCTCTCTCTAAAGGGGCCTGATGGAAGACAGCTACTATTTTCACTATCTACTTCTATAAGTAGATCTAATTTCTTTATATCATGCTTTGAGTAAGCATCATCTAAAAAAACAATCTCTGCACCCATCTCTTTAGCTTTTCTTATCCCTTTTTTTCTATCTTCACTTACTATCACTATTGCGTTTTGTACTTTACGTGCATAAATCATAGCCTCATCGCCACTCACACTTACATCACATAGAATATTTTGTTTATCTTTTATAACATGTAAGCCTTGAGACTCTCTTCCGTATCCACGTAGTACAATAGCCACGTTCTCATATTTAAGAGCCAGTGCAGTAACTAATGGGGTTTTACCACTGCCACCTACACTAAGATTTCCTACACTTATTACCTTAACATTGAAATTCTCAGGAGTTTTACTCTTAAAACGTAGCCACATTAAAAAACAATATAACCAACTAAGAGGAAGCAGCAAAAGTGAGATTAGTTTTTGAAGAAGAGTTGGGTTGTAGAAGTACTCTTCAACCCAAAATACAAGAGATTTTTTCAACTCTGTTTATACTCTTGTTTTAGCTATTTTTTTGATTTTATCTATTACAGTTTTTACATCTTTATCATCCATAGCAGCATAGATTGGAAGAGATAAGATTTGCTGATAAGCACGAAGAGCAACTGGAAAATCATTTACGCGAAGAGAGTATTTCGCTTTATAGTACGTTAAAAGGTGAAGTGGAATATAGTGAAGTCCACTGCCAATACCCTCTTCTCTAAGTTCTACCGCAAATGAGTCACGGTTTTTATCTACTTTTATAACATACAAAGAGAAAGGATTCTCAGCATTATCCATACTTGGAAGTGTAATATGATTAACTCCTCCAAGTGCATCACTATACATTTTAGCAATCTCTTGTTGTCTAGCTATATTTTTATCTTGTTCTTTTACCTGAGCACGTATATATGCTGCGTTTAACTCACTCATAGAGTAATCATTTCCAATATCTACAACATCATAAATATATTCTAGTGCATCTTCATCACGCACTATTGCATGATTAGCCAGAAGTGCTGCTCTTTCCATAATCTCATCATCATTAGTTACAAGCATACCACCGTTACAGATATTTTTCTTTAGGTGTGAAGAGAAGTCAAAACAAGTGATATCAGCACCAGTTGAACCGATTTTTTCACCATTATATGAAGCGCCAAGAGCATCGCTTGCATCTTCTACAATTTTTACATTATAAATACCTGCCATAGAGTAAACTCTACTCAAATCAACAGTAGCACCACCAATGTGAGTTATGATAACTGCTTTTAGTTTTTTTGACTTGTTATCTTCAAGATAATTCTCTAACTTATCTAGGTTGATGTTGTAACTATCTGCATCAATATCAATAAAAACAGGCTCAGCATCAAAATGACGGACAACTTCAGGTACATTTGGATGAGCATTTACAGAGCACACAACTTTATCACCGCGTTTAAGATCAAGTGCTAACATCGCTAAATGAAGTGCTGATGTTCCATGTGATGTTGCTAGTGCAAAATTAGCTCCAATATAAGAAGCGAACTCGTCTTGTAGCTCTTGAACTTGGTTTATATCTTCAGCATCTAAAACATCACTCACATTTGAGTGTGCCTCACGTGAACTCTCATATTTACTAAATGGTATCTTCATAGGGTATTTTCCTTATTTTTATAAAGTTATATCTCTTGGATAATTAAAATCATGGTTCAATGTTCTTGATGTAAGTTTAGCGATAACAGGCATTTTTCTTTTAAAATGGTTACGAAAAATTCTCTGTAAAATCATATCAAACATCTTTGCGTCTA
>JAGGWO010000130.1 GCA_021157485.1 Sulfurimonas sp.
CTTGCAATAGCGGTGGGAATGATAGTTGATGGAACCATTGTTATAGTGGAGAATAGTTTTAGAAAGATTCATGATAAACCGGATGCTCCTAGGTTACAAGTGGTAAGTGAAGCAGCCAAAGAAGTTGCAACTCCTGTGACTTTTGCAGTGCTTATCATTGCTGCTGTATTTATACCACTTCTTTCTCTTGATGGTTTAGCAGGAAAACTTTACTCACCTATGGCACTTAATATTGTATTTGTTATGCTCGGATCTCTGCTTGTTGCACTGGTATTAGTTCCTGTACTTATCTTACTCCTTTTAAAGCCAACAGGTTCTAGTGAAAATGTTGTCATGAAAAAGATTAAGAGTGGCTATACACCACTTCTGATGTTTGCCTTATCAAATGCAAAAAAAGTTTTAGTTGGTGTGAGTGTCATTTTTGTAGTTCTTGCATATATACTTACACAACAGGGTCGTGAATTTATGCCTGAGCTTAATGAAGAGTCTATTATGTATAGAGTTATAGCGATTCCAGGAACTGCTCTAACACAATCAGTTAACACAGCTCAAAAGGTAGAAAATTATATACTTGAAAATTATTCCAATGAAGTGGAGTCAGTTCTCTCTATGATAGGACGTAGTGAAAAAGGTGAAACAGCGCAGGGAAATTATATGGAAGTTCTTTTAACACTCAAGCCAAATATAGAAGATCTTGAAGCACTGACTCAAAAGATGAATGAAGACTTAGAACATCATTTTACTTATGTGCAGTTTGTACCAACACAACCTATTGCAATGCGAATTGAAGAGCTTTTAGAGGGTGTTAAAGCTGAGCTTGCAGTGAAGATATACGGTGATGACCAAAAAACTCTTGACGCTATTTCAAAAGAGATTCAAGGAGTTATTGGTGGTGTCGATGGATTGGAGCGTATGGAAGTCGAAACACAACTCGGTCAAGCACAGATAAAAATCACACCTGACTACTTAGCACTTGCTCGTTATGGGATTAGTGTTGATGAGGTGATGGATATTATCCGTAATGGTATAGGTGAAGAGCCAGTAAGTGAGAAGATAGAAGGGATTCGTCGTTTTGGAATTGTTGCTAAGGTAAAAGATGCTAAAAATGATGCAGAGGCTATTAAAAAAGTAACTTTTCGTGCTAAAAATGGTGCTTTAGTTTCACTAGATCAAATCTGTACAGTAGAGATTCAACAGGGTGCCGCGTTTATTAAACGTGAGAACTTGAGTCGTTATATGGTACTTTCTATGGAAGTAGAAGGTCGTGATGTTGCTTCATTTGTTGAAGAAGCAGACAGACTCATTAAAGAGAGAGTCAAAATGCCGGCAGGGTACTATATTGGCTGGGCAGGTGACTTTAAAAACATGCAAGAGGCAACGCAAAAGTTAATGCTCATCATACCAATAACTATTTTCTTGGTTATTTTACTTTTATATACGGCATTTAATTCACTCGGTAAAGCTATGATAATTTTACTAAATGTTCCTTTTGGATTTATTGGTGGAATAATCGCACTTTTAATTAGCGGTATATATCTCTCTGTTTCGGCTATTGTAGGTTTTTTAGCAATCTTTGCCATAGCCATTTTAAATGGTATCGTTTTAGTGAGTTTTATTGATGAACTTAGAGAAAGATTTCCCGATGTAGATTTGAAAATATTACTAAAAGATGCAACACTACTGCGTTTACGTCCTGTACTTATGACAGCATTTACTACACTCTTTGGAATTTTACCACTTCTATTTGCTACAGGTGTAGGAAGTGAGATTCAGTACCCACTCTCAGTTGTAATTACAGGAGGGATTATAAGCTCAACGCTTTTAACTCTTCTTATATTGCCATCTACGTATCTACTTTTTTATAAAAAAGGTGATGTAACATGAAAATCTTACTACTAGAAGATGATACAAATCTTCATGCCAGTTTGAAAGCTTTTTTAGAGATGGAAGGTTTTGTTGTAGAGAGTGCTTTTAGTAGTGATGATGTGTATGATTTAACATACGATAATCACTATGATTTGTATATATTTGATGTGAATGTTCCCGGTGATGATGGTTTTAAAATCTTAAACTCACTCAAAAGTGCTGATGATACAACACCAACAATCTACACAACTGCTCTTACAGATATTACATCTGTGGGAGAAGGATTTGCTCAAGGTGCAGATGATTATATTAAAAAACCTTTTGATCCTGAAGAACTTGTGATTAGGATTAAGAGTAGATATATGAAAAATGAGACCTTAAACTATAAAAACCTTACTTACAATCCCTCAACAAGGGAACTGTTGCAAGATGGAGTTACGGTTGGTTTGGCTGATGTCTTAGGAAATATTTTTCATACCCTCATAGTTGAAAAAAACAGGATTGTACCTACTCAAATTCTATTTGATTTTTTAGAACATCCAAATTCAAATGCTCTAAGAGTAAATCTTTCCAAACTCAAAGCGAAGCTCAACCTTGATATTAAAAATATTAGAGGTGTAGGATATATGCTTGAAGAGTTGTAGGTAATGTTGAGGTAATGCACTCATAATATACTTTCCTAACTTAAACATAAAGGAAGTAACATGAAAAAGTTAATCTTAGCGGGAATCTTAGCATTCTCGGTGGTATACGCAAATGAGGCAAGTACAGAGTTGGAACATGCGATTAAGAGTCCATCAAGTATTGAAGATAGTGGTCGTGATATGTCAAAAATGAAAGCAGCAGGAAAGTGTGGAGCTAATCAAAAGACAACACGTAGAGCAGACAAACCTACAAAAAAAGGTAAAGCAGATTTAGAACTTGAGCATGCTATCAAAACTCAAAATGGCGTAGATAGTCCAAGAGAGGATATGTCTCAGATGAAAGCAGCAGGAAAATGTGGTGCAAATCAAAAGACAACACGTACTAAACGTACTTCAACAAAGCAGAATGCAGCAGGTTTAGAGTTAGAGCATGCTATAAAAACTCCAAATGGTGTAGATAGTCCAAGAGAAGATATGTCAAAAATGAGAGCTGCAGGAAAATGCGGAAAGAACTAGTATAACTAATAAGGTATAATCTTTCTAATGAAACGACACCTGGAGTATATACTTGAAGAGTTATGAAAAAGAGTCACTACTAAAGAGTTTTGTACTCTTTTTTAGTGTCCAACTTCTATTTTTATCTATTGTAATTTATCAACACTATCATAAAATTGTACATGAGTATGATATGCATGTAGGTAATAAAATCATGCAATGCTTCATGGATAAAGAGTGTAAAGATTTTCAAACTACAATAGTTAAAGATATAAAAAATAGAAAATTCCATACTTTTTATAAAGATAGCGGAATCTACATGCTCTTTAACAGTAGTGATGGGTATGTGAAAATGAGTATGCAAAAGAGTGAGTATCAAAATAAGCAAGAGGAGATAAAAGAGCATGCTATTTTAGAGTACTCTCTCTATCTGATAGTCCTTGTTTTAGAGTCACTATTTTTCGCTCTGTATGCGATGAGACCGATAAAAAGAGCACTCGTTCTCAATGAAGAGTTTGTAAAAGATATTTTGCATGATTTTAATACTCCCTTATCAGCACTGAAAATAAATTTAAAAATTTTAAAAAAAAAGTTTGGTAATGATGACGCGATAGAGCGAAGTGATGAAGCTATTAAAAATATACTCTCCCTACAAGAGAACTTACATTACTATCTAAGTCAAAGTAAACTGCAAAATGAAAAAATAGATTTAGATGAACTCATAAATGCAAGAAGAAAATATTTTCAATCTCTTTTTCCCTCTCTTACAATCACAGCAGATACTCAAAAAACAGTTATTAGTGCAAATAGAGATGTAATCATTAGAATAGTGGATAACATTATAAGTAACGCTTGTAAATACAACAAAAAAAATGGTGAGGTGAAGCTCTCCCTTAAGGATAAGTTGTTAGTTGTTCAAGATAGTGGTATTGGAATTAAAAATACAAAAGAGATATTTAAACGTCACTATAAAGAGACACAAAGAGGGCTAGGTATAGGACTTCATATCGTTAAAAAACTTTGTGATGAGTTAGATATAGAGCTTGGAGTCAAAAGTATTTTGGGTTCTGGAACTACATTTACGCTAGATTTTCACAAGGTAATGTTGAAGTAACTCTTTGATAATAAACTTCTCTTAACAAATAAAATAAGAGGAGTTCAAAATGACTCACCAAAATTCAAATATATCAAGAAGAACTTTTGTGAAAGGTGTTGTAGCATCTGCAATAGTTGCTTCATCATCATTAACACTCAATGCAAGTACAAAAATCTCTGCTCGCAAAGAGACAGAGGAGATTAGTGGAACAGAGTTTAACCTCACTATAGATAAAATCAATGTAAATATAACAGGGGAGTCTGCTGTAGCAACGGCGGTAAACTCTATGATAAGTGGACCAACTCTTAGATGGAGAGAGGGTGATGAGATTACTATTAAGGTAACAAACAACCTAGGAGAGAGCTCATCTATACACTGGCACGGGATTATCATACCACCTGATATGGATGGTGTTCCTGGAATTAGTTTTGATGGTATTCCCGCGGGAGAGACTTTTACCTATAAATTTCCTGTAGTTCAAAGTGGAACCTATTGGTATCACTCACACTCTGGTTTTCAAGAACAGACAGGTGTCTATGGGGCAATAGTAATCGAGCCAAAAGAGGAGATACTGGAGTATGACAGAGAGTATGTTATCTCTCTCTCAGACTGGTCTGATGAGAAACCAGACACTGTTTATAGAAAAATCAAACTCTCAGCGGATTACTATAACTTTAATCAGAGAACGGTAGGAGATTTTTTTGATGAGGTAAAAGAGCTTGGCTTTTTAGCTGCGTTTAATCAGAGAAAAATGTGGAACAATATGGCTATGACAGATAGAGATTTATCTGACGTGACAGGCTACACATATACCTATCTTATGAATGGACAAAATCCAGCAACAAACTTTAGAGCCATGTTTAAAAATGGAGAAAAAATTAGACTGCGTTTTATCAACAGCTCCGCAATGACTTTTTTTGATGTAAGAATTCCAGGGCTAAAAATGAGTGTTGTTGCAAGTGATGGTAACTATATTCAGCCGGTGGAGGTTGATGAGTTTAGAGTTGGTGTGGCTGAGACCTATGATGTGATTGTTGAGCCAGAGGACAACAAAGCTTATGCGATATTTGCCCAGTCTCTTGATAGAAGTGGTTATGCACTAGGGGCTTTAACAAATGATGTAAGTAAAATAGCACCTACACCAGAGATGGATGAAGCGGGAGTTTTAACACATGCAGATATGGGGATGAATATGGGTGGTATGAAAGGTATGGATCATACAAAGAGTGATACATCAATGAAAGATATGCCTAAGAAAAAAGAGACCTCTATGAAGTGTGGTGGTGGCATGA
>JAGGWO010000166.1 GCA_021157485.1 Sulfurimonas sp.
AAACAGCTACTGCAATATAAACAGCCTTTGGTTTCTGCGCTAAAATAGTTTTTAGTGCAGTCATAAACTTTGAACCTGTTTCACTCCCCTCATCTATCAATAGAACAACTTTGTTCTCCATAGAAGAAAAATGTCTGCCTTTTCTATACTGATAAATATAAGAGAGTATCTCCTCTTCATGTTTACGGTGTGCTTCTCCGTAAATATAGTCATACTGTATATCAAACGCAGCGACTAATTGCTCATTAATAACAATCTCTTCACTCTCACTTACACGTGCAACTTCACATTCAGGATTATTTGGTGCTAAAATCGCTTCTGAAAAAAGAAAATCTAAACTATTAGGGAGCTTATTTTTTATACGGGAGCCTAAATCTAAACCACCCTTGGATACTGCAACTACATTCCATTGCTCTTCTTTAAACTTTTGCATATCAATGACATCAATTAGCTTTTGGGCTGCATCTTGACGATTTTTGAGTATATTTTTATATTTTTGCATATGGTTTGACTCCTTATTCTGGAAGCTTGTATGAGATGTTTGAAGAACCTGTGTCTGCTTGCATAAACGGTTTAAGTATAATAGTTAAATATATATATTTATCATATATTGACTTCTCTTCACCTACTGTTGTCAACACTGGTCTATTATTTTCAACATATCTTACACCAAAATCCCAACATCTTTTTTTATACATAAAGCCAACTTCCATACTCTTTTTCAACTCTAATTCCATATCATAGTTATACATCGCGTTAAATGAGTAATGCTTATTGTAAGTATATCTTGCACTTGATGTTAAATAGCTTGTATTCCGTAAAGGATCATCTAAAGCCTTAGAGATATCTTCTTTGTAAAGATGTGATAGACCTATATTTAATCCATAGTCGTTAAATGAAATTTTATTATAAATTTTAGAAAAAAGAGACTCTTCAAAATTAAAAAACATATTGTTATAATAGCTTATTGCATCTGTAACTTTATAATCAAGCTCATTCTCTAACTCTCCATATTTATTCAAATCATTACCGTAAGAGATAGTTTGAGCCAACCTATGATATAAAATCTGCGAAGCAGATGAGTCATATATATACTGTGTAAAATCAAACTGTGTTTGTTCTTCAATATTTGTTATATTATAAAATTCACACTTACTCTCATACTCAACAGGGAATAATTTTTTATTTTCTAAATCAGAGCAATATCCTTTAGCATCTTCATAGTATCCATTTCTAGACTCACCCCCACCCTTAGTATATCTAGCTCCAAAACCAATAACATGTGTAATATTTTCATAAGCCTTAGTTAACTGAGTAGATGCTGCTAGAGTATGATAATTTCTAGTAAAATAACCGTCATTATATTCAAATCCAGCTATTGGTGTTTCCTCTTCACCACTAAAATTTGAATACTGCCCATATAAATTTGCTTTGTAGGATACATTTAAAAACTCATCAAACATATCTGTTTGAAGAGTTATAGGAATGTTCATATCAGTTTGAACAACTCTTTTATTAATGTTTCTCTGTATATTATTACTTTGAATATCCAAAAAGTATAGAAGATGATCTTCAAAATATGTATCTAAATAGTGGTGATACTGAAGGGTTGGTAATTTTTGTAAAGTATTATCATTACTAGATTGAGTCAAATCCAGATAATATTTAAAATATGCACCAATATAATTATCATCAGTATTATAAAATGTGTTCATTCTTGATAAAACTTGAGTTGCTGTTGATTGATTTATATTTTCATTAGATGAAAGATTTATATAATCAACATCATTCATCTGATTTATATCGACATAAATACCAGACTGTCCATCTAAATCTGTTCCTAGCCATTGGTTAAGAAAGTCATTATTATCATACTTAAAATTAAATCCATAGTGTGAACTATTTTGTAATTGATGCTCTTTAGAATAATCATCTTGCTCTTTAAAATAACCAAATCGAAACTCACCTCTAGAAGTTGCAGAATCTACAAACCTAAACTTAGAGTAAATACCCTCACCACGATTTGTTCTTACTTGAGGACTTATTTCCAAGTCCCATGAATCATATTCTGCAATATATATTGGCTGTTCATAGTAAAAACCTTCAGCATCAGAGAGCCCAATTAAAGGTATTAAAAGTCCTGTTCGTCTTGTTGTATCTAGTGAATATCCAAAATAAGGTGTATAAAAAATAGGTATATCATAAATATATAGTCTTGCATTATAAAGGTTCAGCCATTTTGTATTAGCGTTATAATCAGATGATGAAAATTCCATCTCCCAAAATGGATCATTTGGATTGCATCCACTCATAGTTCCTGATTTAATATCTATATCGTCATCTTTTGTTTTACCCTCACTTGCACTCACCCAGACTTTTGAACTTTTATCAAGCATATAAAATGGTTTAAAGAGTCTCTCTTTTTTTGCAATATTTAACTTTGCATATGAGCCTAATATTTTATACTTATCACCATGATTTACTCGAATATTGTCAAAAAGTTCTAGGTCTCCAGTTTTTCTATCATAAATTGCACTATCAGCACTCAGAAAGTACTCTCTGTAAATTACATTTACGCCACCCGAAGCTTCTACTATGTTATCTTTTGAATTCATAGAAGTTGCATATATTTCTACCTTATCACTTGCGTAAAGAGAGGCTGTTAAGATTATGAAGAAGGTGAGGAGTTTAAGCATTTACAACCAAAGTTTTTGCGGTAAAGTCATGCCAAGTCCGGCGAAGTGGGTCCATCATACCCCATAAAAATCCAAGATAAAAAAGCATCTCACTTATAACACGAAATATTGCACGATTAAGAGAACTGATAACATTTGGATTATCCAGAGTCTTTATTTCTACTACTCTTATTTTCATAGCAATTTTACCAATAGTAGCACCATATTGCATTACAAAGAAAGCTTGATAAATAATCTTCATCATCATATACTCTAAGACAAAAGAATTTGTCAGATTTATCATCGCTTCCATTGTTTTAGCCTGCGAAAAAGAGTCCCAAAGAGCAAATATCAATAAAAATGAGAGTAGCATCTCATCTATAAAAAATGCCATTGCTCTTTTTTTAGTTGGTGCTAAAGTTATATCTTCACGATGAAGAATATTTTCTATCTCTTCTTGCAAACTACCTGTCCCCTACAGAGCTTGATAAGCTATATCAGTTCTGATTTTTTTACCAGCAAAATGAACTTGACCACATCTTAAATATGCTCTATCTCTTGCTTGCTTAATTGTATCACCTAAACCAACACAGACTAAAACACGACCACCATCTGCGTAGAGTTTATCATCTTCCATGCTTACACCGGCAAATGAGATATGAGTATTTTTTTCTATATCTTCATGTTTAACATCATCTAAAATAATCTCTGCCGGAGTTGAACTTGAATATGGATAGTTTCCACTTGCCATAACTACACCAACAGCGTATTGCTTTGAAAACTCAACCTTTATATCCGATAGTCTGTTTGTAGCTGCTTTGTAGAACATATCGCTTACACTTGAAGTCATGAGAGGCATAAGTATCTCACACTCTGGGTCTCCAAAACGTACATTAAATTCTAATGTAATAGGCTCCCCATTCACAACCATAATCCCGATAAACAGAACACCCTCAAAAGGAGCACCCTCTTTTTTCATACCATCTAAAGTTGGACGAATAACTCTATCTCTAACTTTTTGATAAAGCTCTTCATCAACAAGTGGAGTTGGAGCATAAGCACCCATCCCTCCTGTATTTGGACCTTCATCACCATCAAGTAAACGTTTATGATCTTGTGCAGCTTGAAGAAGAATGTAATCATCTCCATCACAAATAGCGAACATTGAAAGCTCATAACCATCAAGAAATTCTTCAACAATTACTTTTTTTCCTGCATCACCAAAGCTTTTTCCGCTTAGCATTTCACCGATAGCTTTTTTAGCTTCATCGTGTGACTGTGCAATAATTACACCTTTACCACCACAAAGACCATCAGCCTTTACAACAATAGGAGCCGTTAGCTTATCTGTAAATTTATATAAATCTTCGATAGAGTCACTCTCGATATAAGCAGCCGTTGGAATATTATATTTCGCTAAAAAGTTTTTCATATAAACTTTTGAACCTTCAAGTTGTGCAGCCTCTCTACTCGGTCCAAATATAGTCAAACCTTTTGCTTTAAAGATGTCAACAACACCATCAACAAGTGGAGCTTCAGGACCAACGATAGTCAGTTCAATCTCATTCTCCATAGCAAACGCAGCCAACTCATCATAATCTTTAATATTTAGGTTAGTTCCTAGATTGTTCGTTGCACCATTTCCAGGCTGAAAAAACAGTTCGTGATTTTCCTCTTCATTTAAAATTGCTCTTGCAATTGAGTACTCACGTCCACCACTACCTAAAATTAAAATCTTCATTAGCATCTCCATAAAATAAAAAAAGTATTTAGTCAAAAAACATAATATTCTTTGACTAAATACTTTTGTTGGTTAATAGCCCAAAGAGCCGTTTCGCGAATGGTTCGGTTCTAAAAGCCGAATTTGGGCGAAGAGAGAAGATTCTAACGGCGGCAATCTCTCGGCTGAGCTAGTCAGACCTCAAACGAGACCGTCGACACACGAAAATCCTACTAGTTCGCAATTTGAAAATGTAGAACCCTCAGTTGTGCGATTATTCGAACTCTTCAGACTATTAACATATTATACAAAATTGATACTTGATTTTTCTTTTGAATTAGAGGTTAGAAGCAATTTCCATACAACTATCTATAGTTGTCTCTTTAGATAGAACATACTCTGTGTTTTTTGGTACAGCTTTAGCAGTAGTTCTGCCTATAACAATTACCTTAGACTTTTCACTTATTTCATGTGTTTTTAAAAAACAGTTGAGACTCGATGGTGAAGTAAATATCAAGATTGACTCATCCTCAACTTTCACATCTAAAATCTCCTGTGAACAGTCACTCTCATAAACTATTTTTTCATCAACATCATAGCCATCATTTTTACAAACTTCAACAAAATCCGAAGCCACAATTTTGGCTCTCAAGTAAAGCCATTTTGTATTTTTCGGGTAACTCTTTATTTTATCTACTAAATTATCACCATAACCACCACCAATATCCAAAACAGTTCCACCTAAGCTTTCATAACTCTTTGCACTGGCAACTGAAACGCAGAGTGCGTTTTTATCAATGTACTCTTGCGTTTCATACTGCTTCAAAGATTCAGAAGTCTGTTTTGAGGTAATAATTAAGTAGTCATATTTTGAGAAATCAATTGAAGGTTTTAAAAAATTTATAGCTAAAGAATTTACGCTTAGAGCGTTTGGATGAGAGGATATAGAAAATAAATATATTGGTTTAGACATTTAATCTCCTAAGATTACTAAACTCTAAATTATAAAAAGTTTGGTTTAGATTGTAATGTTTTTAGGTGTAGAGATAGTGAACTATCTCGTAGCCTAAATCATTGCAAGGTGAGCCGAAATTTTTCTTAATTTATTCCCACTCTATTGTTGCTGGTGGTTTAGAACTGATATCATAAACAACTCTATTAATTCCATCAACTTCATTAATAATTCTTCTTGAAATTCGCTCAAGTAAATCATGAGGGAGATGAGCAAATGTTGCTGTCATTCCATCAACTGCTTCTACAACTCTTACACAAACAGTATTATCATAAGTTCTATTATCTCCCATAACACCAACTGATTTCACATTCAGTAAAACGGCGAATGCCTGCCAAGTTTTAGCGTAGTATCCACTTGCTTTTAATTCATCAAGTAAAATAACATCAGCCTCACGTAAAATTGTTAAATCAGGAACATTAACATCACCCATAATACGAATTGCAAGTCCTGGACCAGGGAATGGATGACGATTAATCATACCTTCTGGAAGTCCAAGTTCTAATCCAATTTTACGTACTTCATCTTTAAACAGTTCACGTAGAGGCTCGATAAGTTCAAAATCCATCCAATCAGGAAGACCACCAACATTATGATGTGACTTAATAACCTCAGAAGGACCATTTACAGAGATAGACTCAATAACATCAGGGTAAAGCGTACCTTGAGCTAAAAACTTAATACCATCATGCTTTTTAGCCTCTTTTTCAAACTCTTCAATAAAAGTATGTCCAATAATTTTACGCTTTTGTTCTGGGTCACTTATACCTTCTAGTTTTCCTAAAAAGTTATCAACTGCATCAACAGTTATTAGTGGCGTTTTAAGGTTTATTTTGAAAACCTCTTCAACTTGCTCACGTTCACCTTTTCTTAAAAGTCCATTATCAACAAATACTGGAATCAGTTGATCACCAATCGCTTCATAAAGCATTGCAGCAACAACAGAGCTATCAACTCCACCACTTAGACCACATAGAACTTTCCCTGTCCCTACTTTTTCACGGATAGACTCTATTTGTTGTTTTAAGAAATGCTCCATTTTCCATTTTTCGCTAACACCACAAATGTTTTTTGCAAAGTTACGAAGCATCAAGTAGCCCTCTTCAGAGTGCTGTACTTCTGGGTGAAACTGCATTGCATAAACACGTTTTTCTTCATTTGCTATTGCTGCGTATGGAGAGTTATCAGAAGTAGCAATAGGTGCAAAACCTTCTGGAAGAACATCAACTTTATCTGAATGACTCATCCAAACGATTCTATCATTATCGCAATCTGCTAATAGTGGTGACTCTGTTTCAAGTTTAAGTTCAGCCTTTCCATATTCGTGGTGACTTGAACGAACAACACTTCCGCCAAAATCAACAGCAATTCGCTGCATACCGTAACAGATTCCTAAAATAGGAAGACCCATAGAGTAAACATCTTTATCAACTTCGTATGCATCTTCATTATAAACTGAAGATGGACCACCACTAAGAATAACACCTTTAGGGTTTTTTGCTTTAATCTCTTCTGCTGAAGTGTGATACGGAAGAATCTCGCAATAAATCTTGTCTTCACGGAGACGACGAGCTATAAGCTGAGTGTATTGAGAACCAAAATCTAGTACGATTATGCTAACATTTGTCATATAAATGCCTTTAAAAAGAGTGTATTAATTAATTAACGGAAGGATACAATAAATAAGATTAATTTTGGATTTGAAAGGTTGATGCTGCGTTTATTAAAAACGCAGCAAGGAGAAACAGTTTAATGGAATCCCATAACTTCAAATTGTAAATACCAAATTGAAACTGAAACTATATAACCAACTAAGATAGTCCACGCAAATTTCATATGTGTACCAAAAGTATAAATACCATGTAATTTACCCATAACACCTACACCAGCAGCTGAACCAAAACTAATCAGTGAGCCACCTACACCTGCTGTTAATGTAACAAGCATCCATTGTGAATGAGCAATATCTGGAGCAGCTTTTAAAACTGCAGACATAACTGGAACATTATCTACAATAGCTGAGAGAAAACCAACACCGATATTTACATAAGTTGGATCAAACATAGTATATAAGTGTGCTGCATGACCTAAGAAACCTGCGAAATGCAGAGCACCAACAGCTGCTAAAATACCGAAGAAAAACAGAAGCGTATCATTCTCAATTTTTGCTACTGATTTATATATTTGAATATCATGGTCATGATATTTTTTAAGAGTATATGCGTAAAGTTGTAAAACTGAAAGACCAAAAAGCATTCCCCACATTGGAGGAAGGTGCATTATCTGTTTTCCTAGAACTGCAATAGAAATAGTAAATACACCTAACCCTATAATTACTTTACCACCTTTGTGGATAACAACTTTTTCAGCACCTTCAATTCGAGCAGGTGCTCCCTCTGGGACAAAACGAGAAAGTAAAAATCCAGTAATAGCCCAACCAATAATAGCTGATGGGAAAAGGTATATAAAATCTATAAATGCACCTTTACCGGCAGACCATGCCATAAGCGTTGTAATATCACCAAATGGAGACCATGCACCACCTGCATTTGCAGCAACTACAATATTGATAGCGGCAGGGACAAGAAACGCTTTGTTCTCTTTTTCAATAGTTATCAAAACTGTTGAGAGAATAAGAGCGGTCGTAAGGTTATCTGCAACAGGGGAGATAAAGAATGCTAAAAGTCCTGTTATCCAAAAAAGTTTTCTATAGCCATATCCGGCATCAACAAGTTTTTCTTTAAGTGCATCAAAAACATTTCTTTCAATCAATGCTTCAATAAAGGTCATTGCAACAAATAAAAAGAAGAAAATCTCTGCTATCTCTAAAATAAGATGCGCTATCTCTGTGTCAAATGCTCCAAAGTTTAAGTCATTAATTGCATAGTAAGCGCCAAGAAGAACAAACATAAAAGTACCTGTAAACAGTGCTGGTTTAGCCTTGTTAATATGATATTTTTCTTCTGCAGCAATAAAGTAATAACCTACTACAAATATTGTTAATAACAACCAACCAAATGGTTCAGTTGCCAAATCAACTGCATGACCTGCAGCATGTGCAGCAGTGGTTGCAAACGCAGCTACACTAGTTAAACCCAGTAACGATAGAATTTTTAACATTCTTACTCCTCTAATCTTGTGTGAACTCCAACAGACTCTTTACGAGAAAGAGCTGAGATAACTATCTCTTTTGCTGTGAGTAAACGAAATTTCAATAGTCTACCAATTTTTTCATTTAAAAGAACATTAATTGAGCTTAAAGCGTCATTTAATCCACTTTTTGTCCTAATTATTGAGACATTTTCCCACATAATACGGCGAAGCTGATTCTTTTTCGCCTTATCTTCTTTGAGGCTCATTACCTCATCAGTTATACCAAACTCTATAAACTCTTTTTTACCACTTGATTTTATAATATCAAGAGCTGCCTCTTTTGCAAAAACTAAACCTTCTAAAAGTGAGTTTGAGGCAAGTCTGTTTGCTCCATGAACTCTAGTTGAGGCGACTTCACCTATTGCATAAAGATTCTTCACATTAGGAACTCGTCCTTTTAAGTCACTCTTTATTCCACCAATAGCATAATGAAACGCAGGAGAAATCGGAACTCTTTGTGAAGGTACATTAAACCCCAAAGCTCTTAAGTTTTTACATATATTTGGAAATCTTTCCTCAAAATATTTTTCATCAAAATTATTAAATGCAAGATAGAGTTGCATTCCTGTTTTTTTCTTATATTCGTACATAGACTTACTTACTATATCACGCGAAGCAAGCTCTCCTCTCTCATCATACTCAAACAGAAATCTTTTACCATTTTCATCTTCAATAGTTGCACCCTCACCTCTCAATGCTTCTGTGAGCAACATTTTTTGAGCGTTTTTACTATCTACAAATACTGTTGGATGAAACTGTAACATCTCCATTCTCTCAAGTTCAATTCCTTTCATCAAACAGAGACCTTGCATATCAGCACTTATACATGGTGCGTTTGTATGGTACTCATAAAGTGAACCAACTCCACCACTCGCAATAATTACATTTTTTGCATATATATTTCTACATTGACGATGGTCTAAAACTGTAACACCATAACATTCACCGCTCTTAATAAGCAAGTCAACAACTCGGGTATCACTCAGCATTGCGTGAGGATTATGTTCTAATAAAAAATGATGTAGATATCTACCAGTAGCATCTCCACCGGCATGAAGAATTCTTTCACATGAGTGAGCTGCTTCTTTCGTATAAAGAAGTTTTCTATTTTCATCATGGTCAAACTCAAAACCATTTTTTATCAAATCATCAATAGCTTCAATGGAGTTTTCACTTAATATTTTTACAGCTTCTTCATCACAAAGTCCATCGCCAGCTTCAAGTGTGTCTTTTATATGCGCTGGTATATCATCTTTATCTCGAGCAAGAGCAACCCCGCCTTGAGCATAAAAAGTATTGCATTTAAAAGTTTCACGTTTATTTATAACCAGAACTTTTTTATCTTTTGGCAGTTTCATCGCCGCATAAAGACCAGCAATTCCAGCACCTATAATGATTACGTCATATCTCATCTACTTTTCACAACTCTCATTACTCTCTACACTCTGCTTTTGAATTATAAACTCTACGTTCTCATCGCCTTCTGGTGCATCGTCACTATAAAAAGGTGCTGCTTTATATCCGCAAGCACTTACACTTAACAAAAACACTGCTATAATAAACATATGAAAAATGCCAGTCAAATTATTTCCTCTATTCAAAATAAACCTCAATTTTCTAAACTATCTAAGTTTTCATGTATAAAAAAAATACAATCCATCTTTGTACCAGCTCTGCAAAGAATGATAAAATTTGCGTACATAAAAAATGAAACTCTCTATTTTGTACTAAATCATCCAGCTGGTAAACAAGAGTTTGATAATAATATACAAAATATTAAAAGCGCTTTAAATTTCCATACTCCAGAGGAATGCAGTGAGACTTTGATACGAGACATCAAGGCATTTGTAACTCACACACCAAGAACTATAACAAAAATAGAGCCAAAAGAGATACAAAGATATACTGAGAGAGCTACTGGTGACTTTGAGATTGATATCAAAGATGAGAAATTAAACAGTTTAGTAAAAAGTATTCAAGATATAATTAAAGAAAAAAATGACACTTAAAGAAACCGTAAATCAACTCCCCTCTTGCGCAGGTGTATACCAATATTATGACAAAAATGGCAGACTGCTTTATGTCGGAAAAGCAAAAAATCTAAAAAATCGCGTAAAGAGTTATTTTGGCTCAAATCTTTCACTTAGAATCCAAAAGATGATATCTCAAACTATTTCAATGGATTATATTGTTGTAAATTCTGAGCATGATGCACTTATTTTAGAGAACTCACTCATCAAGCAGTTAAATCCAAAATACAATATTCTCTTACGTGATGATAAAACCTACCCATATATATATGTTGATAATGCTGATGAGTTTCCGAGATTTGAAATAACAAGAAAAATTATAAAAAGTAAAGATATCAGCTACTACGGTCCATACTCAGTTGGAGCTAGAGATATTTTGGATTCCATCTATGAGATATGTAAACTTGTACAGAAAAAAGGATCTCTAAAATCTAAAAAACTCTGTCTTTATCATCAAATAGATAAGTGTCTAGGTCCTTGTGAACTTCCAGTTACTCAAAGCAGATACAAAGAAGAGTTGAACTTAGCAACTTCTCTTATACAAAATAAAAGCAGTTTAATTAAAAAACTTCAAGAAAAAATGGAGTTTTATGCCCAAGAGTTGCGTTTTGAAGAGGCAGGAGAACTTAGGGATAGAATAGAAAAAATTAGTCGCTCTGAGATAAAGAGCGAAATAGACTTCGCAAGCAATGAGAATTACGATATATTTGTAATACAAAATTCAGATACAAGAGCTGTAGTTGTTAGAATCTTTATGCGTGAGGGAAAGATAATTTCCTCATCACATGATTTTATTCAGCTAAATGATGGATTTGATGAAGACGAATTATATAGTCGCGTTTTACTGGAGTTTTATTCAGGGGAGAAGCCTCCTATTGTCGCTCCTATTTTGTTGGCAAAAGAGTTTCAAAATATACAAATCATAAAAGAGCATCTTAGCAAAGTGTTTGAGAGAAAAGCTTCACTCATTACTCCTTTAAAAGGAAAGAAAAAACAGCTTATAGAGTTAGCTCTGCTAAACGCTAATGAACTTCTAAGAAGAGATAAAAACTCTAGTGACAGAAAAATATTGCAAGAGCTCAAAGAGCTATTTAATCTACAAAAGATTCCCTCACGAGTAGAAGTGTTTGATAACTCACATATGTCAGGAGTTGCAACTGTTGGAGCAATGATAGTTTATGATAATGATAAGTTTGATAAAAAAAGTTATAGAACTTATCATCTTGAAGCCAAAGATGAATATGCTCAGATGAGAGAAACACTTACAAGAAGAGTTGAAAGTTTTTCCAAGAACTCTCCTCCAGATTTATGGATAATAGATGGTGGGGCAACACTCCTTAAGTTAGCATCTGAGATTTTAGAGTCTAATGGTGTTTATTTAGATGTAGTTGCAATATCCAAAGAGAAGATAGATGCTAAAGCTCATCGTGCTAAAGGTAAAGCAAATGATATGCTACATACCACAGATGAGATATTTAGACTAAAAAACTCTGATAAGAGATTGCAATGGGCACAAAACTTAAGAGATGAAGCGCACCGCTGTGCAATTGCGTTTCATAAAAAGACAAAACTAAAGCTAGACAAAGAGAGTAAACTACTAAGTCTTAAAGGAATTTCTGAAGCTAAAATCATAAAACTTTTAAAACATTTTGGAACTTTTGAGGAGTTAAAAAAAGTAACAATTGAGGAGATAAGTACTGTTTTAAGCCTAAATGATGCAAAAATTATTAAAAAATATTACAACTAAGTTTTATTTTCATTCATTTATGATATATTTGTGATAATTATAGTCATAGTACTAAATATAAGGTTTTTTAATGAGCACAGAACAAGAATTTGTAGATCTTAGAGTTACACCTATTGATGAAGAGTATATGTATGTTGGTGATGTAATAATCTCTCAAACTGATTTAAAAGGTGTGATAACATTTGCTAATAGAATGTTTTGCGACACATCTGGATACAGAGTAAGTGAACTTATTGGACAACCACATAGCATCATCAGGCATCCAGATATGCCTAAAGCTGCATTTGAAAAAATGTGGGAAACAATAAAATCAGGTCAATCTTGGAATGGTTTGGTAAAAAACTTGAGAAAAGATGGTTTATACTACTGGGTTGACACAGAGATACTACCTCTTACGGATGCTGATGACAATGTTACTGGTTATATAGCTGCAAGAAAACCTGCCTCACGTAAAAATATCGAAGAGACAAAAGAGATATACGCAAAAATGCTAGAAATAGAAAAATCATAAGGACGAGGAATAGTTAATGTTAATTTATAATTTTCAAAAAGAATTTATAGGTATAGACGAAGCTGATTTAGAGGTATTTGGATTTGCTAATCTTTCTGAATTAAAAGCCGAATCATCTGATTTTGCAGATATGTTTGTGCGAACACCTGGGTATATACATAACTTTAAACATGTTCATTGGATAGACTTTGTTACATGTGCTGATCCTTCTGAACAATCAAAAGTAATCATAGAGATAAACTCTAAAACTTTTAAAGCCATTCTAGATATAGAGACTATATATCTTTCAGACAATCCTACATCAAAAGCATATTTAATACATTTAAATAATTTAAGAAGTTTAACTCTTCAAGAAAATGGTGAATTTTCTGAAGATATAGCTAGAAAAAAACCACCAAAGATTGAACCTACTGTTGGTCATGCATTTAACCTCTCAAAAGAAGAGGAAGCTGAAATTGAAGAAGTTCCAGAGCTTGAAGGTTTTAAACCATTTGAAGATATTCAAGATACTCCTGAAGTTCACGAAGAAGTCCAAGAGATTCAAGAACCTACACCAGCAGCACCTCTTGATATATCATTTGACGATGATGACATTGACACCTCTATGTTTGAGACAAGCGAAGAAAAACCGGCAAAAGTTGAAACTCCAACTGTAGAAATTGAGAAAAGCGTTGCAGTTGACCCACTCAGTTTAGACTTAGATGATTTAGGATTTGAAGAGGAGCAAATACCTCAAGAGAAAACTCAAGCAGTAGCTGTAGAAGAAGATGATGGCTTTGATTATAGCTACAACTTTGACCCACAAGTTGCTTCTGATGAACTTGGACTTCCTATTGATTTGATTGAAGAATTTATTCAAGATTTTATAGCTCAAGCTAAAGAGTTTAAAGATGAACTATACAGCTCGTTAGATGAAGGCGATACAGATAATGTAAAAATACTTTCACACAAACTCAAAGGTGTTGCAGCAAACTTAAGAATTGAAGATGCGTTTAATACACTGAGCATCATAAATACTTCATCAGATATTACTGAAGTAGGGAAATATCTTAATATCTTCTATAAAATAATTGCTAAATTATCTGGTGAAGAGATTCAGGTGGCACAACCAGCTGCTACTCAAGCTAGTGCAGTGGAGCCAGAAGAAGAAACCATAGAAATCCAAGAGCCAACTGTTAAAGATGATGATATTTTTGGTGATGACATACTTCTTGATTTTAAAGAAGAAGAACCAGAAGAAGAGAAAGAGCCTCAAAAAGAACCAGAGGAAGAAGATGATGATTTATATCTAGACTTTGATGTAGGTATAAAAGATTCTGAAGTACCTCAAAAAATTGAGATGCCAGAATTAGCCGATGATGACTTTTTAAATGATGAGAGTGAAGACACAGTTGACATAGATGACTTACTCTCAATTGATGAAGAAGTAAACACTAAAGATTTAGAGATTGACAGTGACAACATAGAATCGATGCATGAAGAAGATGAGATAGATATAGACCTTCGTGAAATTGAAGAACCAACTGTTGAAAAGGAAGCGGAGGAACTGCTCGATATTGAATACTCTAAAGAGTTAATTGCAAACGAAATTGGTTTAGACCAAGAGAGTTTTAATGAAATATTTGAAGATTATATTCAAGATAGCCAATCATCCGCAGACACTATACGTGAAGCAATAACAGAAGGTGATTTTACTAAGTGTAAAAAAGAGACTCTAAAGTTAAAAGGTATGAGCGACAATATGAGAGTTCATGCTTTTAAAGATGAGTTGAATAGTTTAACAAGCTCAACAGATAAAGATATGCTTCTTAAAGCAGTTACAAAAATTGATGCAGTAATTGCACAAATTTCAAAATAAAGGTCTAAATAGATGCAACTAGGATTAAAAAACAGACTAAGACTAATCAGTCTTTTTCCAATTGTTATTCTTTTCTCAATCACGAGTTACTTTGTTTTTGACTCGTATGAAAATTATAAGGCAGCACAATTACTACAAGATAAGCTATCAGAAAATAGACAGCTAAATGAACTTGTTGGAAATATATCTCGAGAGAGAGGTATGACAGTTATGTACCTGGGGAACTCATCTCCAAACACTCTTCGTTCTCTAGAACAGCAGAGAAAAATTGTTGATGAAAAAGGAGCTTCATACTTAAAAAGTGCAAAAGAGAACAGTGTATTACATGACCATTCAAATGGTGTGCAAAACTGTAAAACTTGTACAAACTCTGAGCTTATTGCAGCATCTCTTAGAAACATAAAAAGTACTAGACTGCTTGTTAATGAGCATCAGACAGACTTTAAAACTGTTTATACTGATGTTTATGGTAAAGCTCAACGTAAAGCAATCCTACAACTAGAAGAGATTATTTCTAATCAGATGGATTCTGAAATCAATGAACTTTCATCAAAGTATATCTCTTTTGTTAGAGCTAAAGAGTTTACATCTGCAGAGAGAGACTTTATTTCATACACTATTGCAAGTTCTGCTCAGCTTGAAGAGGAAGATGTCAACTTATGGATTTCTCTTATAGCAAAAGCTGATGCAATCAGTTACGATACTCTTCAGGATAAAGCATTAATTGCTCAGCTTGATGGGCTATTTAAAAATGAAGATGCACTGGAACTTTTTGTAGATATAAACACTGAAAGAACAGGAATTATTGCAGCTTCTAGTACGGGAAAATATGAGACTAGTTCAGGCATATGGTTTACAATGTTATCTGAAAAAATTAATACTCTCTCTCAAGCAGAAGATTTAGTTCTTACAGCAATGGATAATAGAGCCGTAAAAGTTAAAGTTGATGCTCTACAGTTTCTTACAATAACCCTATCTATTTGGGTTATTTCAATTATCCTGGCAGCTTTAGGATTCTTACTATCAAATGAGATTGCTAGAAATATCAAAAACCTTGAAGAGGTATTAAGAAGAGTTGCCGCCGATGCTAAAAACATTGAAGGTAATGACATTAATGAGAATGACATTAATCTTGATACTGCAAATGGTACGGCTCAAGCCTACGAACTACTTGAAGAGATTATCGATCAGACAAGAAGAGATAAAGAGTCAGCTCAAGAAGCAAGTGAAGCCAAATCAATGTTCCTTGCAAATATGTCTCATGAGATTAGAACACCTCTAAACGGAATCGTTGGATTTACCGAGCTTTTAAAAGATACGGGACTTGAAGAAGAGCAACATGAGTTTGTTGAGATTATTGAAAAATCATCTGAAAATCTTCTAGAAATTATCAATAATATTCTTGACCTTTCTAAAATTGAGAGTAATAAACTTGAGATTGAAGATATTGCATTTAACCCTGTTGAAGAGTTTGAATCTGCGGTTGAAGTTTACGCTGTACGTGCAAGTGAGAAACATATCGACCTTGGTTGTTTTATTGATCCTGAACTTGAACATCCAATTAAAGGTGACCCGACTAAGATTAAAGAAGTTATTATTAACCTTCTTTCAAACGCAGTTAAATTTACTAGTAGCTCAGGTTCTATCAATGTTGACATTAGAAAGCTTGATTCAGAAGAGCATGGTAAAACGAGAGTAAGATTTGAGATTCAAGATAGTGGTATTGGTGTAACCAGCGAGCAAAAAGCTAGAATTTTTGAAGCTTTCTCACAAGCCGATACATCAATTACACGTAAATATGGTGGTACAGGTCTAGGTCTTACTATTTCTAGTAGATTTATTGAGCTTATGGGTGGTCAACTTGACCTTCACTCTGAGCCAGGAAAAGGTACTACATTCTACTTTACAATTGACTTTGAAGAGATTGAAACACTTAATGAGAGTAGTAAAGGATCTTTTGCAAGTATTAATGCACTAGTATTACAGTCAGATCATAAAACTAAACGTCAAGAGACTTACCTCCTTGAATACCTAGACTTCCATGGAGTAAGTTATACACTCTTTAAAGATATAGGTGAGTTAGAAAATCTACAGAGACAGATTAACTATGATCTTATCTTTATTGATTATGACTATACAAAAGAGGAACTGTTACCACAATACGACAAGTTACCACAAGAGCTGATTTTACTTACTAAATCTTACTTTATGAAGAAAATTGATTCTATGAACCTTAATATATTTAAAACTCTCTATGAGCCTTTAAATAGTTCAAAAGTAAAACTAGTTCTTGAAAACTACCACAACGAAAACTTTAATGCTCAAAAAGCTAAAAAGAAAAATCGTAAAAAGTTTAAAAGTAATGCATCTAAATTCCACGCAAATGTACTAGTTGCTGAAGATAATATCATTAATCAAAAACTAATCAAGAGAACACTCGAAGATTTAGAACTAACAGTTGACGTTGCATCAAATGGTCTTGAAGCATTCCAAAAACGCAAAGATGGTAATTTTGACTTAATCTTTATGGATATTCAGATGCCATTTATTGATGGTGTTGAAGCAACTAAAGAGATTCTGCAGTATGAAGAAGATTATAATCAACCTCACGTTCCTGTAATTGCCCTAACAGCAAATGCACTCAAAGGGGATAGAGAGAGATTCTTAAGAGCTGGTCTGGATGAGTACACTACTAAACCATTAGTTCGTGCGGAAATTGTATCTCTGCTAAATCACTTTTTAGCAGATCATGCTATAGATGAAAATGCTGCTAAAGTGCCACCAGTTGCTGAAGCAGTAGATGATCACAAAGATATCAAAATAGAAGATGCTGTTGAAGAAGCAAACTTCATTATTGATGAACCAGACTTTGAAGAAGAGACTTTAAATAAAGTTGGTGAAGCAGTTCAAGAAGTTATAGAGATTGATGAACCAGCAGTTACTACACAAAAAGCATCTTTTAAGGCTGATATCCTTCTAGCTAAGAAAAGTGCATTCGAGACAAAACTATTTGTTAAACTTCTTGATTCACTAGGTTACACGTATGAGACTGCTTCTTCATCTGATGAATTAACAGGAATGATTGAGGCTAATAGTTATAAAGTTATTATGTTTGACAGAGAGTGTGAAGATCTTAACTTAGAAGAATTTTCTTCTTTAGTTAAAGAGTCAAATATTGGTAGAGATTTAGAGACTTATCTAATTCTCATAAATGATGCCTCATCAGAAGAAAATAGTGATGATGCACTATATGTACATGAAATTATAAAAAATGTAGTTAATAGAGATTTATTAAGACTACTTTTCGAAAAATTTATTTAAGGAATATTTAGATGACAAGAAATGATTTAATAGTATTAGCCGTAGATGATGATATGATAAATTTAAAACTTTTAAAATCTATGTTAAAAAAGAGTGGTAGAGTTATAGAAGTAATAGAAGCAAAAAATGGTTCTGATGCTATTGGAGTACTTAAAAGCAGAGATGATATTGATCTTATACTGCTTGACATTATTATGCCTATTATGGGTGGAATTGAGATGCTAAAAGTAGTACGTGCTGATGACAACCTTCGTCAACTGCCTATTATAGTTCTTACAACTGATGAGACTAAAAAAAGTGAAGCGCTAGAGTTTGGAGCGAATGGCTTTTTAATGAAACCAATCAGAAGTGAAGAGTTAATTAAAAAGATAGCTACAGTAATCGTTTAAAAACTCTTGCACAGGTTCTTATTATATTAGAACCTGTTTTAGAACTTCCTCTACTCTTGTAACACCTATAATTTCTACAGTATCTCTAACCTCTTTTGGAATGTCCTCAAGGTCTCTTTCATAATTTTTTGCAGGTATTAAAACTTTTGTCATACCAGCTTTATGTGCAGCAATTAACTTCTCTTTGAGTCCACCTATTGGCAGGACATCACCACTTAAAGAGACTTCACCTGTCATAGCAATTTCTGAGCGAATCTTTTTTGAACTTAATATAGATGAGATAACACTTACCATCGCTATACCAGCACTTGGACCATCTTTTGGTGTTGCACCATCAGGAACATGTACATGAAGATCATAGCGTTTATATACCTCACTCGCATCTACTTTAGTATCATCTTCTTTCTCTTTAAATGTCAATGGAATATTATCTGTAGATATTTTTAGCCTTGAAGTATCTATAAGAGTCTTCACAACACTCATTGCAATTCTTGCTGACTCTTTCATAACATCACCAAGACTACCAGTTAACTGTAGATTTCCCTTACCTTTAATACGAATAGATTCTATCTTTAAAACATCTCCACCGACAGCAGTCCATGCCAAACCATTCACAACACCAATCACTGGAATCTTATCAGTCTTTTCAATCTCAAAAACACTTTTATCAAAAAACTCTTTTAAGTTTTTCAGACTTACTGAGACTTTAGTAACTTCTGGATGCTGTAGTATATCTTTTGCAACTTTTCTACTCATATCTGCTATGCGACGACGAAGATTACGCACCCCTGCCTCACGTGTGTAACTATGTATAAGCTCTTTTAGTGCAGGTTTGGAAATACTAAGCTCTCTATTTTTAAGTCCATGTTTTTTTAACTCTTGGGGAATCAAATATCTCTTAGCAATCTCAAACTTCTCTTGAGGTGTATATGAACTAACTGTAATAAACTCCATTCTATCACGAAGCGCTACAGGAATACGTCCTACATCATTTGCAGTTGCGATAAAAATTACATTACTTAGGTCTATGTCAAAGTTTAGATAATAATCTCTAAATTCACTATTTTGCTCAGGGTCTAAAATCTCTAAAAGAGCAGCTGTTGGATCTCCTCTTTGAGAACGTGAAACTTTATCTATCTCATCTAAAACTATAACAGGATTCATCTTTTTAGCGTCTATTAAGCCTTGAGTTATACGCCCTGGCATAGCTCCAACATAAGTACGTCTATGTCCTCTTAACTCATTTACATCTTCTAAGCCACCAAGAGCGATTCTAATTAAAGGACGCTTCAGTGCTGTTGCTATCGAGTTTGCAAGTGAAGTCTTCCCAACACCCGGAGGTCCTGAGAAACATAGAATTGCCCCTGCACTCTTTTTCTGAGATACACCACGAAGCTCAAGCAGTTCTTTTACAGCAAAATACTCAACTATTCTCTTTTTTGGTTTTTCAAGTGAAAAGTGATCTTCATCTAACTGTTTTTCAACATTATCTATTTTCAAAGGTTTTTTAGCAATATCACCAAAAGGGATATCTAAAACCCAGTCAAGATATGTTTGAGTCATCGAAGCATCTGAAGAGTCAGGATGCATACGTGAGAAACGTTCTAGCTG
>JAGGWO010000016.1 GCA_021157485.1 Sulfurimonas sp.
CTCAAAAATGAAGCAATTATAGTAGGAAGCAATGCTAACTTTATTTACCTTGAGGGCTTGCAGGAATCTTTAGCTACTAAAGAAAAATCTCTTTTAGAAACGAAAAAAACTTTACAGATTAAAGTAGATAATGGAAGAACACCTGCATCTGCACTTTATAAAATAAATGATGGATTGAATCAAATTAGCATTGCTAAGAACAACATCAATCTTCAAAAAAGAAAACTTATCAGTGTTGTAAATTCGCTAACGGGTATTATGCTTGATAAATCAATTGCTATGAGAATTGATGGTGGTGTAGACAGCAGTAAAGGCTTGGCTTCACTGGAACCTTTGAGAAAAAAAGTCGATGCTGATAAGCTTAGTATTAGAGCTGAGAAAGAAAAGCTTTATCCTGCACTTTATGCTCATGGGTCTTATACTTTCTCTCAGGGTATTGCATATAATAATGACAAAAATATAAATGAAGAGTATGGAAATATTGGTGTAGTTTTAAATATACCTCTTTTATCTATGGATAGTTATAATGAAATTTCTTTAGCAGAAATAGAACTGAAATCTGGTGAAGTTGAGTTAGAAAAAATGACCGATGAGTTACAATCTAAAGCAGAGATGCTACAAGCATCACTGCCACTTTTAGACAATTCTGTAAAACTTTATAAACAGAGTATAGATGATAAAAATCAGTTACTTAAAATCGCTAAATTAAACTATAAAAATGGAAGGCTCTCAACTGAAGAGTATTTACGTTACGAAGATGATGTTGTATCGGCTAAGGCAAAACTTTATAAAGCAGAGGCCCAAGTGATACAAACAAAAATGCAATTAGCAGTGATATATGCAAACGATATTGAGGAGATGGTAAGATGAATAAATACATAAAAATAGGTTTAAGTATAGTAGTTATTGCAGCACTTGGTGTAGCTGGAGTAAAAAAAATTAAAGAAGCTAAAGAAGCTGATGCAGCTATGCCAAAGGCAAAGATTTATCCTATTGTGGTAAGTACAATGACGCCAGCCATAGCCGATGTAAAACTCTCTCTCCCTTATCTTGCAGAGGTACAAAATGATAAAGACGTTATGCTCTCTTCAAGGATTGCAGCAAGAATTATCAGTATCAAAAATAGTGGTACATCTGTCAAAAAAGGTGATGTGATTGCAAGACTTGATACAACAAGTATAAAAAGTAATTTAAAAAATATTCAAAACCAGATAAGTGCTGCTAAGATAGGTCTTAAAAACTTAAAAGCAACACATAAAAGAACGACCGATTTACTGAGTGTTCAAGGTGCATCAATTGAGCAGTCTCAAAAAGAGTCGACGATGATAGCAACAATAGAGGCTAAGATAGCAGGTCTCAAACAAAAAGAGATAGAGCTAAACAATAATCTCTCCTATGCAGTCATCACCTCACCTGTTAATGGTGTTATAGCTAAAAGTATGGGAAGTGATGGTTCTATGAGTATGCCGGGCAAACCACTGGCTAAAATCAGCTCTAAAAATGGTTTTTATTTGATGGTGAGAGTACCAACAAACATCAACATTAAAGGGGTAAGTTTTAATGGTAAGGATTTTACTGCAACTGCACTTGGAAGCACTTTTAATGGATTAGCAGAGTATAAAGTTTATACAGGCAACTCTAAACTGACAAGTGGCGATAGAGTAGAAGTTGATGTAATTATTTACAACGACAAAGGTCTTCTTTTACCATTTGACGCAATTCTAAACCGTAATGGCAAAAGTTATGTTTTAGTAGTAAATAATAAGAGAGCAGATGCTAAAGAGGTACATATTTTAGAGAGTGCCGAGCAAGGCGTTATGGTTTCTGAGAATTTTGATAATGAAAAAATTGTTATTGCAAAATCTGACATTCTTTTAAAATTAACTAGTGGTTATGCGCTGCAAGTAAAGGAGTAAAAAATGTTTGATTTCTTTTATAAACGCCCTTATTTACTCTACTCAATCATAGTAACCTTTTTTATCATGGGGATTATAGGGTTAGTAACACTTCCTAAAAACTTATTTCCAGATGCGAATCCGCCACAGGTTATTGTTATCACTCAGGTTCCTGGAGCTACCGCTCAAGTGGCTGCTTCTACTGTCTCTAAGCCAATTGAACAGGAGATTTCTCGTCTTGGACTTGTTACTGATGTAAGTAGTGTAAATGTCGCGAATTTTTCTATAGTAAAAGCAGAATTTGGTTATAAAAAAGGTCTCAATGCTGCGGCTGTAGATGTTGCAAATGCTCTGAGTATTGCTAAAGCGAAACTACCACAAGGGACAAACCCAGCTATCTATACAGCAGGGGATTTTACTCTTCCCGTAGATGTCATAGCCCTAAGCCCTAAAAATAACAATATTACGTTAGCAGATATTCGTAAGATTGCAGATAGCTTCATCAAGCCACATCTGCTTAGTAATAAATCCATAGGAAATGTAGAAGTTTTTGGTGGTTATGAGAGTGCTATTAACATAGAAGTTGATCCTTTTAAAGCCAAAAGATATGGTGTAAACTTTGAGACGATTACAAAATCTATCAAAGTCCTTAATCATGATATGCCTATCGGTTTTATTAAGGGTGAAAATAATTTTTATACTGTCACATTTTATGGTGAAAAAGATAATGTAGAAAAATTAAAACAGCTTCAAATTATGCCAAATGTAAGACTCAGTGATATAGCTGATGTGCAATGGTCTTATAAAAAAAGAACAAGTGGTTATCTTGGAAATGGTAAAGATGCTATAGCTTTAGCTGTGCAGCGTGCCCCTGGTGGAAGTGTTCTAAGTGTGAGTAAAACAGCTCGTAGTGAGATGAAAAAACTTCAAGTAGAGTATCCAAATATAAATTTTGAAATCAGTGATACACAAAGAGATCTGATAGAACAAGCTAATAGTAATATGCTTGAAGCGCTTAGAGATGCTGTTATATATACACTTATTGTTATTATGATTTTTTTAGGAAACTTTCGTGCTATTATCGCAGCCGGACTCTCCATCCCTATGGTTTTTTTCTCAACTATGGCTATCATTTGGATGAGCGGAGGAGAGCTCAATATCGTTATCTATACTGCTATTATTTTAGCATTGGGAATGCTTACAGATGATGCGGTTGTTGTTTTAGAAAATATAGAACGCCACCTCAAAGAGGGGCATGAAAAGTTAGAAGATGCCATAGCACATGGAACAAAAGAGGTTCTAAATCCTGTTTTTGCAGGAACACTTGCAACTATTGCAATTTTGTTTCCACTTATGTTTGTAGGAGGTTTTCCTGAGAAAATTTTCAAACCACTTATTGAAACACTCATTATTGCACTCATAGTTTCTTGGTTTTTATCTATTACTTTTATTCCATCACTCTCTAAATGGCTCTATAAAAATGGAATCGGAAAAACAAAAGTAGAGATACTGTTTGATAAATTTTATGACAATACTATCGGAAGATTAGTAAATCCTTATGTTGGCATTATCAAATTTTCAAATGGAAAATATAGAATTTTACGCCGTATCTTGTTAACTGTTGGGGTACTTCTTGTCCTTGTGTTGAGTCTTAAAAATATTATGCCGACCATTGGAAAAGATGCTATGCCCCCTATGGATACTGGAATAATTAAGGCTCAAATTGCTTTTAGTTCTAATGAATCTATTGAGAGTGCTGAAAATAAAATAAAACCTGTTTTAGTATGGTTACATCAACAGAAATGGGTTAAAATGAGCTCAGTAGCATTTGGAACAGAGCCTGGTATATTAAGTCTTGGAAGTGGTAACCTACCTGCTGAAGCAACCTTAACCATAAACGCAGTGAACCGTTTTGACAGAAAACAAACCATATGGCAACTTGAAGATATTATTCGAGATAAAATATCTCATATTGAGGGGATAAAACGCAATGATGTTTTTGATTTTGGAGCGACGGCACTCTCAAGCATTAAAGCAACTGTAGATACCCGTTTGAGTTCTCCTTATGTTGAAGGTTTAGCAGAAAAATCTCATAAGGTTGAGGAGATGATGAAGAGTGTGCATGGTCTTACTTCAGTCTCAACAAGTTGGGATAAAGATTTTACTGAAATTGAATTAAAAATAGATGAGAATAAAGCACTCAGTTATGGAATTACTCCGTACCAAATTGCGATGCAACTTCCTTTAAAAGGGCAAGTAATAGGATTGAATGCGAACTTAGAATCTATGCAAACACAGTTTGTAAGACTCTATCTCAAAGGAAAATTTTCTCAAAATATAGAGACATTGAGACTCTTGCCAATTGCGACACCTAAAGGGGAGATTCCTCTATCTCAGATAGCAACACTCCAACGTCATTTGACATTTGCAAAAATTGAACGCGATAAGATGCTTTACTCTTTGGATATTAATGGATATAGAGCCAAAAGGCCAGTAACTCACTTGACAGATGATACTTTAGAGGCACTTAAAAATGCTGATCTTGGTAATATACAGATGGATCAAACAGGTGATATTGCACAGATTAAAGATAGTTTTGCTCGTATGCTTAAAGCGATTGGTATTGGTATTATTATCCTCATCATGTCTCTTATCGCTATTTATAAATCTGTGAGAATGTCACTTATTATGATACTTGTTTTACCTCTGTCAATGATTGGTGCAGCATGGGGAATGTTACTTTTTGGAAAACCAAGTTGTATGCCAAGTCTTTTAGGGATACTCTTGCTATTTGGTATTATTATTAAAAATGCAGTTCTGTTGATTGATTTTTATCAAAAGTATAGAGAAGGCGGCGAAAATCCATTTGAGAGTGCGGTTGAGTCTGTGAGAGTGCGTTTTCGCCCTGTTATGATGACAGCATTTGGAACGATTGCCGGAATGATTCCTATTGCACTTGAACAAGCAGTTGGACTGGAACGTTTAAGCCCTTTGGCAGATGTGGCTATAGGTGGATTATTAGTAGGAACTCTATTAACACTGATATATGTTCCAATGTTTGCCTATGTGTTTGATAAAGATAATAAAAAATCTTAATTGATGGACTAGAGGAAAATTAGATGGATAGGAGCGTAGTGATTTAATGAAAGATTTACAAGAAACTTGTCATATAATGAATGAAGGTGAAATTTTAAATAAGTCTAATCTAGAATATCCTCTTTACCATGGCATAATATATGGTGATAAAATAAGTAGTGCTAAACTTTCTAAAAGAGTTAGTTGTAGCGTAAAACATATGCCACTGCGTTTAGAGTTTAGCTTTGAATATGATACTTTAAAAGCAATTGAAAATGGGATAACAAAAGATCCTACATTTGTACTTGATGGTGAAATTTTTTTAGAGGGTTTAGTTCAAGCAGAAGAGATTACTAAAGCATTTGAGAGGAAATTAAATGAGTGAACATCATCACCATCACGATGTAAGCGGTAAAAATCTTTTTATAACAATAATTTTAAATGTAATAATAACACTCTCTCAAATAGTGGGAGGAATACTCTCAGGTTCACTTGCACTGCTAAGTGATGCTATGCATAACTTTAGTGATGTTTTAGCGTTAGCTATAGCTTGGTGGGCAAATCGTTTGGCGACTAAACCGGCTACCCAGGGGAAAACATTTGGCTATAAACGTGCTGAAATTCTAGCTACTCTTTTTAATGCTTCTGTGCTCATAGGCATAGGAATCTTTTTAATAATAGAAGCTTTTCATAAGTTCTATCATCCCGAGGCTATAAACTCTACAATAGTTATTGCACTTGGATTATTGAGTATCATACTAAACGCAGCGAGTGTTTTGTTAGTAAAAGATGATGCACATGAGAATATGAACATAAAAGCAGCATATCTGCATCTTCTAACAGATGTTATGACAAGTGTTGCTGTCGTTGTTGGTGGTGTTTTAATGTACTACTACGAGCTTTTTTGGGTTGACCCGATAGTTTCACTCATAATCGCATTTTATCTTATATGGGCCTCTATAGGATTGGTAAAAGAATCAGCAATAATTCTTATGCAGTTTACTCCAAATAATATAAACTTAAATGAAGTAGTGAGTAGCATAACTTCACTCGATGAGATAGAAAATATTCACCATATTCATATATGGAAACTAGATGATCACAAAGTTCATCTAGAAGCCCATTTAGATTTTACTGTCAATCTTACACTTGAAGAGTCAAGTAAAATTATAGATATTTTAGAAGAGAAACTAAATGATGAGTTTGAGATAACTCATACAACATTTCAGTGTGAATTTAATCGTAATGACAATAAGGCTGAAATAATTTCCAGTTAATTTTTATCTTAACGATTAGCTAATACTCAAATGTAATAATTTTACAATATAAATACTAGGAGCTGATATGATGAAGTTATACCTTGTACTATTTTTCTTATTAAGTAGTGAACTTTTCGCCCAAAAACTGACTCTTGATGATGCCATAAAAAGAGCGTTAAATACGCACCCAGACATTAAAAGATTTATACTGCAGGTAAATAAAAGCAGTAAAGGTGTTGATGTTGCTAGGGCTGATTATCTGCCTCAAGTAGGATTAAACGCAGAGTATAATCCGATTCGTACATATGTTTTACCTGCAAACGGTGTTTTTAATACCAAAGATGATGATGGCTATGCGGTTGGCGCGACCCTACATCAAAAGCTTTGGGATTTCTCAAAAACTACTTCAAATATTGACGCACAAAAAGAGGGTATAGAGCTTGCAAAACTTTCTCTTGTTGATGCAAAAGCATTTTTGGCTTACAAAGTAAAACTTCAGTATGAACTCATTAAAGTGCAGCGAGCAGCGATGCAAGTTAGAATAAAAGATTTACAAGTAAAAGAAGAACTCTATAAACAGGCACAAGCACTTGTAAAACAAGGTATGAAAACAAATGCAGATGCAACAAGGTTTCTTTCATCTTTTTACATCGCAAAAGATAATTTTGCAATTTCAAAAGCAAGTTTTGATAAAGCAAGAAACAGACTTTCGATATACATAAATGAAAATATTGCACCTGATGTTGAGCTAGAGAGTGACGGATTTAAGAGTAAAGTGAGTATGGATGAGCAGAGCATAGTGAGTAGTTCTCCATCTTTAAAAGCACTTCAAAAAGGGATACAAAAAAGTAACCTAGAGTATAAATCTGTAAAAGCCTCTCACTACGGTTCACTTGATGCACTCGCTTCGTACACCAAACAAAACACACTCAATGAGTATGATTCGAGCCTTGTAGGAATTACACTTTATGTTCCACTATATAGTGGAGGAAGAACTTCTGCTCTAGTAGAACAAGCTGAAATTAACAGACAAAGTGCAAAAGCTGAATATGATTCTAAAGCATTGGCACTTAGAGAAGAAATAAGCTCTCTTCTTATCGATATTAAACGCTACGAAAAGACAATATCTGCCAAAAATGCACAACTTGAAGCCGCCTCGCAAACTACTGATTTGCTAAATGCTAGATATAAAGAAGGATTGACAACATACATAGAAGTTCTAGATGCTATGGCACTGAAACTTGATGCTCAGTTAGGACTGCTGAGTGCAGAGTATGAAAAAAGCAGTGCAATACATAGATTAGAATATTTAGAAGGAAAAATATAATGAATAAAAGTATAAAATATCTCATAACAATTGTTATCATTACTCTCTTAGGGACTCTTTTTTACAACAAAGTATATATTCCAAAAACTACATTTGAGATGGTTTCTCCTAAAATAGGAGATTTAAGTGTGAGTATTGGGGGTATTGGCAATGTTGGTGCTAAAGATATATACTCAATAACAGCGCAAACAGGTGGCAAAGTTCTAGCGATTAACACAGATATTGGTGAGTGGGTTAAAAAGGGAGATTTACTTGTTGTTATGGATGGTGTTGATTTACCAGGGCAACTTGAAGTAGCAAAAGCGATACTTCAAAAATCAAAGTATGATATCAAGGCTTCACAAGATGAGTTAACAAACCTTGAGGCTCAAAAAAGATTGTTAAAGATTACTTACAATCGGTATGCAAGATTAAAAGAGCAAAAATTTGCTTCACAAGCAGAATATGATAAGGCAAAAGCAGAATTAGATAGCATAAATGCCAATATAAGTGCTACAAAAGCTAGAATAGGTTCTGCAGAGGCTGGTGCAAAAGTTTCAGAGAAAAATATAGATGTTATAGAGGCTAAAATAGCAAGACTCAAGGTCTTTGCTCCTGTTGATGGATATGTTATAGAAAAGAGTATTGAGATAGCGCAAAATGTGCTACCTTCAACTCCGGTATTAAAGATAGTTGATACAAAAACATTATGGGTTGAAACAAAAATAGATGAGAGAATCAGTTCAAGTATAAAACTTGGACAGAGTGCAACGATAACTCTGCGTTCACAACCTAACAAGCAGTATAAAGGGATTGTAAAAAGAGTAAATGCAATGAGTGATGCTGTAACTCTTGAGAGAGAGATTGATGTCGCTTTTGTGAAGATTCCTAAACCTTTTTACATTAATGAACAAGCAGAAGTCAGTATAAATATTAAAACTCTAAGTGATGTTTTGAAAATTCCTGCAAAAGTTGTTGTACAAAATGGTGGTAAATTGGGTGTTTGGATAGTTGAAGATGGATATGCTAACTTTAAAACTATAGAAAAAATGGCTCAAAATGAGAATGAAGTGGCAGTAAAAAACTTAACAAAAAATATGAGTATTTTGGTGCCAAACGCAAGTAAAAAACCACTTAAAGACGGGATGAAAATTCATCTATGATTCATTTAGCCAAAGAGGATATCAGACACACTTTAGGTAAGTTTTTAGTAACTGCTATGGGTGTTGGAATGTTACTTGGAATTGTGCTTATAATGATGGGTGTGTATCGCGGAATGATTTCTGATGCTGAAGTTCTTTTAGAAGATTTGGATGTTGATTTATGGATCGTTCAGGAGAATACTTTAGGACCATTTGCGGAAGCTTCAAGAGTACATGAAGATTTAAAATACACGATAAAAAGTTTATCAGCAGTAGATAAAAGTGAAGCGATAACCTTTCAAAATTTGCAGCTTCCTCTTGCAGATAGAAAATTGGCAGTTTTAGCAATAGGATATGATATATATGGCGAAATAAATCCAATAAATCCAGAGAGACTCATAGATGGAAGGGTACTAAAAAGTGACCATTATGAGATAGTAGTAAGTGATAAAACATTTTATAAAATAGATGATAAAATTAAACTTGGGAGAAATTCTTACAAGGTTGTTGGTATTACACATGGTACGGTTGCTTCAGGGGGAGACCCTTTGGTTTATATTAGTTTAAAAGATGCACAAGAGTTGCAGTTTACATACACAAATAAGCGTATAGCATCAGATAGACAAAGAGGTATAATAAATAAAGATGCTCATCTTGTAAATGCTATTATCGCTACAACAAAACCAGCTTACAATGTAAATGAAGTTGCTCAAGATATACGAAAGTGGCTACATAAAAGTGTATATACAAGAGCTCAGCAAAAAGTAGTTCTCACCAGAAATGTTGTTGAGAAAGCCTCTAAACAGATAGGGCTTTTTACTGTTATTTTAATCGCAGTGGCAACAATAATTATTGCACTGATAATTTACACGATGACTCTGGAAAAAATGAAAGAGATTTCCATTATGAAACTGATAGGTTTACCAAACTCTATAATAATAAAAATGATAGTTGAGGAGACACTTCTGTTGGGTGTTCTTGCTTTTATTTTTGGAAATATTTTCTCTCATCTCATTTATAGTAAATTTCCAAAAAATGTTTTGCTTGAGATTCCTGATGCGTTACTGTTGTTCGTAATTGTTGTAGTTGCTTCTATATTTGCTTCATTTATAGGTGTTAAAAAAGTTATAAACGCAGATCCAACTGCTGCAATAGGTGGATAAAATGAGTAAAAAGCAAGCGATAAAAGTAGAAAATCTAAAGAAGTCATTTGGTAGTGGTGATGCTTTTGTGGATGTAATTCAAAATGCAAATTTTACTATAAACAAGGGGGAGCTTGTTGCTCTAGTTGCCCCAAGTGGAGCGGGTAAAACTACACTTCTTATGATGTTGGGATGTGTAGATAAGCCAAACTCCGGTACCATATGGCTAGGTGATGAAAAAGTCTATGAGAATGCATGGCTTACAAAAGAGACGAGAAAAATAAGACGAGAAAAGATAGGCTTTATTTTTCAAGCCCACTATCTCATTCCTTTTTTAAACATTATAGATAATCTAACGCTTCTTCCTCAGGCGAACCGCATAAAAGATAGTGAATCAAAAAAGAAAGCAAGAGAGTTGTTAAAGTACTTTGATATTGCTGAGAAAGAAAATGCTATGCCTTCACAGTTAAGTGGTGGACAAAATCAACGTGTAGCAATCGCAAGAGCTCTAATGAATAACCCTGAAATTATTCTAGCTGATGAGCCTACGGCCGCACTTGATATGAACAGATCAACTGATGTTGTAAAGATGTTAAAAAAAATAGCCATAGAGCAGGATGTGGCAATAGTCATGGTTACACACGATGACAGAATGCTACAGTACTGCGATAAAATCATGAAAATAGAGAACAAAGGCATAGTGTTTGAGTAATTAAATAACTTTTAGTTTAGATATTTCACAATTGCTTGATTTTTATCACTATTTAACATCTAAATCTCTAATCGGATGCTATAATAATTGCAATTTAGTTTATTTATAACTTGGAGGTGTCAATTGTTAGAAAAGAATACAGAGTTACATGCAAAGTTTTGGGAGATATTTAATAAACAAGACAGGCATAAGGTTGATGAATTTCAAACCTATATGGATAAGTTTGCTGTCAACTTTAACCTTTATAAAGATGGAAATTTCATAGAACAATCACTTCCTTTTGATGTTGTTCCCCGTATCATCTCTACAGAAGAGTTTGCAAAGATAGATAAAGGTCTTCAGCAGAGAGTTAAAGCCTTAAATCTTTTTCTAGAAGACCTATATACTGATGCAAAAATTGTAAAAGATGGGATTATCCCTGAGACTTTTGTTAAAGAAGCTAGCGGATATTTAAAAGAGTTTGTTGGTTTCTCTCCATCACAAAAAATTAGAGCTCATATTAATGGGATTGATTTAGTAAAAGATTCTGCTGATGACGAGTGGGTTATTTTAGAAGATAATCTTCGTGTTCCAAGTGGTTCTAGCTATCCTCTTTCTATTAGAGATACATATAGAAAAATTTATCCTGACTTTTTTGAAAACCTAAAGATAAATCCAATTAAAGATTATCCATCTATGATTTTAGAGTCTATGGAGCATGTTAGTACTGGCGGTATCAATGTGGTCTTAACTCCGGGTAGATTTAACTCTGCATATTATGAGCATAGTTATTTAGCTGAGAAATCAGGTGCGCAACTTGTTCGTCCTCATGAGTTAAAAGTAGTAGATAAAAAAGTTTACTTTAAAAATTACAATGGAAAACTTATTCGTGTCGGTTCTATCTACAGAAGAACTGATGATGAGTTTATTGATCCTAAGTTTTTTAATCCTGATTCTCTCATAGGTGTTCCGGGACTTGTTGAAGCATATCTTGCCGGTAATGTTGCACTTATGAATGCTATCGGAAATGGTGTGGCTGATGATAAGGGAATTTACTATTTTGTTCCTAAGATGATTGAGTATTATTTAGGAGAAAAACCAATTCTTAAAAATGCTCCAACATATCTTCCTTATTTTGAAGAGGATAGAAAGTATATTTTTGACAATATGGAAAAACTAGTTATTAAAGATGTTGCAGAAGCTGGTGGTTATGGTGTTCTATTTGGACATGAGATGACAGCGCTGCAGATTGAAGATTTAAAAACTATTGTAAAAGCAAATCCTAGACGTTTTATAGCTCAAGAATTGATTGAGTTCTATGATGAAAAATGCTACTTAAACAAAGAGTTGCAGAACCGTAAAGCAGACTTTAGAGCTTATGTAGTTGCAGCTGAGGACATAAAAGTTTGGCAGTGTGGATTAACTAGATATGCACTTGAAGAGGGGAACTATTTAGTTAACTCTTCTCAGGGTGGCGGTTTTAAAGATACATGGATAATGGAGTTATAATATGGATCAATTAGTAACAGCAAACGTAGCTACAAACCTCTACTGGTTAGGAAGAAATTTAGAAAGAGCAAAGCAGATGCTTTATAAAATATCAAAAGCATATGATTTGATTATTGATGTTGATAGAGATGCCGGTGTTAAACTATTTCAAACTTTTGATATCAAACTAGAGTACTCTGATTCAGTTGATTTTTTACAACAAGCGATTATGGGTGAGCATAGCTCAAATATTTTAGAGATTATGACAAATGCACGCGAGAGTGCGATTATTTGTCGTCATAGAATTGACTCAGAAGCTTTTGGTGAGATGATAGAACTGCATGCTCTATTTGATACTCTTACAAAAACAGATATTGAAATTGATTACAAGTTAATTGATAAAGCACACTCGCTTATTAGTGAAATTTATGGTGCTCTTGCAAAAAGAGAACATACAAATAATAGTGATCTATTTATCCGCATGGGTAAACTTGTTGAAGAAGCAGACTTTCGTCTGAGATTTAATAAAGATGAGACTATAACAATGACAGTGATTGATGAGATAGATGCTATTGTAAAAACACTTAGCGATGAAGATGAAGAATCTACTAAGCAAACTCAATCACAGAGTAGTGATGAGACTGATTTAATAACTGCAATAAATACAAAAATTAATCAAGTGATAGTAGAGTAATCTAACTCTGACTTTGACTTTGTGAACCTTGACTCTGACTCTGCGATAGAGTCTGAGTCTCTTCCCTTCTAACATCCACCATAACTGAGAGATTACTATTTCCACTACTAAGTACTACACCTTTTAGAGGTGATATATCATGATAGTCTCTACCTGAACCTAAAAGAATATGCTGTTCTCTTGGAATAAGATTATTAGTTGGGTCAAACTCTATCCACCCTGCGTTTGGAATATAAACACTAAACCAAGCATGAGAAGCATCAGCACCAAATAGTTTTATCTCACCTTCTGGTGGCAGTGTTTCGATGTATCCACTCATGTACTTAGCCGGTAAGCCGATAGTTCTCAGAGCTGAGATAGCAAACTGTGCAAAGTCTTGACATACACCTTTTTTTGCTTCAAAAATCTCTTCAACCGGAGTGGTAATATCGCTAAATCCTGACACAAACTCAAAGTCATTGAAGATTCTCTGCATAAACTCATTTGTTGCTTCAAAAAGGTCTCTATTTGGGCTAAATGACTCTAAGGCATAGTCTGCTATAGATTGTGAATTAGCAGGGATTAACTCTGATTCAAAAAGAAACTGTTTTGCATGAAGATCACCTGCTTGGAATTTATTTAGACGTTCTATAGCTTTTTTATATGTAATGCTATTTGACTTTATAAACTCTATATGATTATCAATAAGCTCTGGAAAAATCTGTACTTTTGATTTTCCTATTACGCTTAGTGATTGATGAGGTTCACGTATTAGCATGTGAGTGTTTGAATTACCAAACATATCTATAAACTCATGCGTTTCATAAACATTCGGGGAGATTTCCATCGAAAAGTTTAAAAGTTTTTGGTAAGAGGTCTCTGTTGGTTTAAGCCTTGCAATATTATGACTAAAGGTAACGTTGCTTTGGTAATTAAATTCGGTTTTATGGTAAATATTATAAATCATACAAACTCCTACTCATCATAGTGTGAAAAATATGTGTTAGAGAATTTATCTGAACACTCTAAATATAGGTTTGAGATTTTTGCTAACATCTCATCTAATTTTCCGTAAACGCCATCACTGTCGCTAAGATAAAGAAGATCTTCCACTGTTTTAGATGATAGCAGATTAAGAGCTTTGGCGATAGGCTCTTCATAGGCTGAAACGCAGCTTTGGGCTTTAGGA
>JAGGWO010000215.1 GCA_021157485.1 Sulfurimonas sp.
AAGAAATATGATTAAATTAGCAGCAGGTGCTGCAGCGGTTCTACTAATGAGTACATCAGCACAAGCTGGTTATACAATGAAGAAAAAAGTTGGTGATATTGATACTAAACTAACTTTCTTTGGTTTTGCACAATTAGAGATGGTTGGTGGAGATGGTATGCAACTTAAAAGTGGCACAACTGCTGAAAAAGCAGGAACAAATGTTGCATTTAGAGCACAACGTATTCGTCTTGGTTGGAAATACCAAGCTGGTAAAGTTCGTGGTAAAGTATTTTTAGACTTTAATGAAAATGCTGAATATCAAAGTAAAACTGATGGTGCTGCAATGACAAAACTTGTTAAAGATGCTTTTGTATCTTATGTGGCACATCCTGCTTTTATTCCTAAACTAGGTCTTATAAAGATGCCAAATGGTATGGGATTTACTATGCCTGGATGGAATCTTGATATTGCTGAACGTGGTCTTGATAAATCTTTAGTTTTAGAAAGAAATATGGGTCTTATGATTTCTGGTCGTGGTATCGGCTGGGAAGGAAATAAAGTAGATGGTTTTGAAATGGGTCATGAGCGTCCATGGAAAGGTTTCGGATATGATGTTATGGTAGCTAACCAAGCTAGTAGAAGTGCTGCTGTTAAAGACACTACTAAAATGGGTGGATTATCTTATGCTGTTCGTGGTATGTTTGACTGGACAGAAAAACTTCATGTAGAAGCTTCATATGCTTTAACTGAAAATGCAGGTGGTTTAGATGATAATGTTACCGTAGGTAATACTGAAGATTATTCAAATGTTAATGTTGGTGTAGATTCTAATTTAGGTGCCTTAAGTTTAAAAGCTGAATATACTGCTGGTCATAATATTAAAGGTGAAACAGATTATGATGAGACTGCAATAACTGCTACAGCTGCTTATTTTGTGCTACCTCAATTAGAGTTAGTTGGTAAATATTTACAAGGTGATGCTGAAAAAGCTGGTGTTTCAACTACGCTAGGAAATACATATTTAGGTTTTAATTATTTCCTATCTTCTCCATACCAAGACTTTTCTCGTAAAGCTAAACGTGGAAGAAATCAACATAAAGTTGTATTTAACTACATCATAGCAAGTGGTTCAGGTGCGACTGAAGATGCTGCTGATAGATGGAATGGTTTAGGTGGTTATAGAGATAACGCTTTCATAGCACAGTACCAGTTCAAATTCTAGAGACAAATTAACATAAAGGTTGCGCTTTGAAGTCACTTCTAATATTTATAGTGTTTTTTCATTCTCTCCTCGCTTATGACTACGCCTTAGAACCAACGGAGGTTAGTGAGACTACTCACTGCTTCTTTGGTCTAAGTGAAGTGATGGACGAGCGTAACAATGGAAATATGTCTAACTCCTGTTTTGTTAATATGGGGACTAGTTATCTTGTTATAGATAGTGGTCCTACATACCAGTATGCTGCTCAAGCATATAAAAAAATGAAAGATATTAAAAATCTCCCGATATCTTACGTCGTAAACACTCATGTTCATGATGATCACTGGCTTGGTAATAGCTACTATAAAGAGTTAGGTGTCCAGATTATCGGCTCACGTGCGTTTAAAGATGAACCAAAAGTAGAGATAACTAGAATGCAAAAACGTATAAGTCCTGACGCTTATGCAAAAACAACTCAAGTTTTCCCTACTATACTGGTTAAAGATAAAAAAACTCTCAATTTTGATTCAAAAAAAGTACAGATTATAAGTGTAAATAAAAAAGCTCATACAGATAGTGACCTTTTAGTTTACATCCCTAGTGAGAAGATGGTTTTTGTTGGTGATTTAGTTTTTAATGATAGACTACCATCTATAAGAGATGGTAGTCTTACAGGGTGGTTAGCTGCACTTGATGAAGTGCGTCTAATGGATGTAGAGTATATTATAGGTGGTCATGGTAAAGTAGTGGATAGAAGTTCCATAGATATGACTTATAACTATATAAAAACGCTACGTGAGAGAGTCGCTTCACTTATAGAAGATGGTGAAGAGATAGGGGATGTTGTAAATATGGTAACGATGGATAAATTTAAAAATGTAAACTTTTATGACTCTATGCATAGACAAAATGTTGAGATAGCTTACAGAATGTTGGAGTGGGAAAGTGAATAAAATAGTATTAATTTTAATTTTTAGCATAAGTTGGTTGTGGGGAATTGAGCTTCACACTTATAAAGAGGCTCTTGAGATACAAAAAAAGAGTGGAAAAATAATCATGCTAAAGATAGTTCGCAGTAATTGTCATTACTGTGAAGATATGCAAAAAGCAGTTTGTGAAAACAGAGAGATGGCTCAGTGGTTAGGTAAACGTTTTATTGTTGCTAAGGTGAACCTTGATAATGAAAAAGCACCACTGGGTATAAAAGTCCCTTTTACTCCATCTTTTTACTTTATAAATAAAAATCAAGAGATAGTTAAAAAAATACCAGGTTCATGGAATATTCAAGATTTTAAAGATTTAACAGAGAAAATCAAATGAGATTAATCAGAAATTTTACGTTAATTTTACTATCTCTTTGTATATTATCATCTGCAGAGACAGAGTATGCAGAACCAAAACCATCGTTTGATAATCCAAGAAAGATTGTCTTCTCGATAACTGAAGATACTCCTCATGCTATTGACCATATACTGAGTGTTGCAAGTAATGTTGTTAAGTACTACGGAGTTGATAATGTACAAATGAAAATTGTTGCATACTCAAAGGGGATTGTACTTTTACTAAAGAGTCACAGTATTGATGATGCAAAAAGAGTAGATGCTCTGATGCAGTATGAAGTTGAGTTTATAGCTTGTGGAAATACAATGAAAACTTACGAGATTCAAGAGAGTGAGCTTATAGAAGGCTCAGAAGTAGTTACAGCTGGTGTTGTCGAGTTACTCGAGAGCGTTAAGAAAGGCTGGACGTATATAAAACCTTAGGAGAAAAAAAGTGAAGAAAATAATAATATTGGCAGTTGCGTTTATGTGTGCTGTGTCATTACAGGCAAAAGGGGATTTACACCTTTTTAGTGTGGATAACAAGAGTGGAAAAATTACTCCAACAATGATAGAAAAGGCTTTTACTAGCAACGGTTTCTCTTTAGGTATAAACTCAGAGATGAATGTACCGTTTAAGAAGCAGTTCCAAAAGACTACATTTAAAGTTTTTACACTTTTAACAGTGTATCATACAAAACTGTCTCAAGATTTAGTCAAAGCATATCCACAAGCTGGTGTGTTTGTACCGATGGGTGTTGGGATTTATCAAGGCGATAAAGAAGATACTCTCCATATTTCGATTCTTACAGCAGAGGCACAAGCTAAGATTTTAGGAACTGATGCAAAGATACTTAAAAGTATTGAGGTTGATACTCTTAAAGTTATAAAAGGCTTACTTCCAAATGCAAAACATACTCTTAGTGAAGATAGTTTAAAAGAGTCTCGTGCTTTAGTGACTAAATATGAGTTTGATTTAGATGGTGAAGATTGGGAAGAGTCTAAAGAAGAGGTAGAGATGTACTTAAAGGGTGGTGCTAAGCCTTTAGGATTTGTTATGCCTGGATCTATTGATTTTAACAAAGAGATGACTGCTAATGGTGTTGAGAGTCCATTTGATTTTTATGATACTTTTTCTATCTGTAAACTAAAAGTTATCTACACAGTAGCTCAAACAAGACCAGAAGCATCAGCATTTGCTCCATGTACTGTAATGGTATATAAGAAAAAAGATGAAGATAAAATCGTGATGGGATTTCCAGCAGTTTATAACTGGCTAAGCTCTGCAAAAGTTGATAACAAAGAAGCTCACGCTGTATTAATGAAAGCACAAGAAGATTTTGAGTCTATTTTAGCAGAAATTACAGAGTAAATACTTCTTTAACTAACTACAACATCCTCAAAAAAAAGTGCTCTATTTGATTCAAAGTTATCAACTAGAGTGCTGAAACAACCTCCAAGTTCACGAATAGTCTCTATATTAGGCTCAATATATATTTTGTTACCTTTTTTCTCCATAGTGATAACATCTGCTTCTCTAAGCTCTTTTAAATGTTTTGAAATTGTAGGAAGAGAAAAATCAAAATGTTCGGCTATTGTACTTACACAAGTTGCATGAGGACTAACCTTAACATTTGGATCTTTTTTATCAAGTGAGCAGGTATAGCCACCCGTAAAAACATTCTTAAAAATTAAAAAGCGAGTCTCGTTTCCCAAGGCTTTGAAAATTTTTATTTTTTGCTTCATATCTAACATGTTTTTCCTTGACATTTTAATTTTAATATTATACCATACAAGTAACTATTTAGTTAAATGCCTAAATATGCATTTAGTTAAATGATTTTACATAAATTTTACTCAACTAGGATACTATGTAAAAAATTAAAGGAGTATAGATGAAGAAAATATTGATTGTTTTAGCCTTATTAGGTTTGCTACAAGCTGATGATGAGAGTGCTCGTGTTGTTTATGATTTAACAACAAGCAATATTACCAAGTTTGAGAAAAATATACTTAAAGGTATTGCAATAAATAAAGCGCATTATCAGGGAAGTTTCAAAGAGTTGGAAGCAGTTGTGGTCATTCATGGAGGAGCGTATAGGTTTTTTGTAAAAGATATTGAAAAATCTATGTTTAACACAGATTTAAAGCTAGTAGAGGCTTATTCTGATTTAAAAAAGCGTATAGCAATAATGGCAGATACTTATGAAGTTGAGTTTCTAATGTGTAGAGCTTCTATGCCTAAAAATGGACTTGAAGATGAAGATGTAGTTGAATTTGTAAAAATAGTTCCAAATTCGACAGTTGGGTTAATAGATAAACAAAATGAAGGTTTTGCTTACATTCCCGTAAGAGATTAAAAAAGGAAAAAATATGAAAAAAATATTATTAGCAATCGCATTACTATTTGCAACGACATTAATGGCTGAGTCTATGGGTAAGATGGAGTTGATAAAACAAGCACAAAAAGAGGTAGGTGAAATATCTGCTAAAAAACTCAAAAGTTTACTTGATGAAGATGAAGATATTATTGTTCTTGATGTTAGAGAGAGTGAGCAAAGAGCAGAAGGTGGTATCCCGTTTAATGAAATGAATAAAGAGCAGTTCATATCTATTACTCGTGGAAATTTAGAGTGGAAAGTAAACAAACTGATTCAAGACAAAGAAGTTATGATTGTTACATATTGTCGTAATGGTGGTCGTGGAGCACTTGCAGCACAAGTACTAAAAAAGATGGGGTATGAGAACGCTACAACTCTTAAAGGTGGATTAAAAGGATGGGCAAAAGCTGGTTATCCTGTAAAAACTGGATTAGGAAATGTGACTTTAAATAAATAAAAATAAGATTACAACTATAATTTTAAATCATCAAGCATACAAATTCTTGCTTATAGAGTTATAGTGAGTGATATAGTAATTAGTTTTTAACCAGTAACTTTAATTATGTAAGATATCTTCACAAAAACTACACACAAAAGTGATATACTTTCTTCATTAAAACCAAACTTCTATATAAGGGTATAAATATGAGATTAATAACTAAAATTTTTATGCTAACTGCTTTACTGATAAGTTTAAGCAGTGCTACTGATTTTTTAATGCCGGATGAAGCATTTAAACCTCATGCGGTGTTAAATCAAGATATGGAGATAGAAGCTAGTATTGAGATTGCTGATGATATCTATCTTTATAGTGACAAAGTAATATTAGAAATCATCAGTGATAATGGCGTTAGTATCAAAAATATTATATCGCCAAAGAGCATTGAACAGCATGGAGAGCAGGTTTATCTTAAATCTCCTGCGTTTATAGTTGAACTTCAAAGAGATGCTGATGTCGTTGATAAAGAGACTGTTGAATTTAAACTTTCATATCAAGGGTGTTCAGAGCAGGGTCTGTGTTATGAGCCTCTTAGCAAAGAGTACTCTTTTGAGGTAGACACATTGGCTCTTAGTATTACTCCAAAAGTACAAAAGCAAAAAACTCTAACTCTATTAAAAGATGAAAAAACTATAGAGCCGCAAGAACGCTCAGAGAGTGATGCTATCGCAGATACTATCGGTTCTGGAAATATAGCACTTATTCTAGCAACATTTTTTGGTTTTGGATTGCTTTTAGCGATGACTCCTTGTGTTTTTCCTATGATTCCTATTATCTCCGGACTTATCATCTCTCAAGGTGAAGGCATAACTATGAAAAAAGCATTTATGCTCTCTTTGGTATATGTTCTAGCTATGGCAGTTGCTTATACGATTGCCGGTGTTTTAGCAGGGCTTTTTGGAGCTAACCTTCAAGCAGCACTACAAACACCATGGGTTATCTACTCGTTCTCTTTTGTGTTTGTAGCACTTGCGTTTAGTATGTTTGGTTTTTATGAGTTAAAACTTCCTGACTCTTTTGTTTCTAAAGTAAGCTCTGCGAGTCACGGTTCAGGTTATGTTGGAATCGCTATTATGGGATTTTTATCAGCTCTTATAGTTGGACCATGTGTAGCGGCACCACTTGCTGGTGCACTTGTTTATATTGGTCAGACTGGTGATGCTGTTCTTGGTGGAATGGCTCTGTTTTCTATGAGTATCGGTATGGGTATTCCTCTTATCGTTGTTGGTGTGAGTGCAGGTAAGTTTATGCCTAAACCAGGTGCATGGATGACGATGGTTTCAGCTATCTTTGGTGTAATGATGCTAGGTGTGGCAATTTGGATGCTTGAAAAAATAGTTGACCCATCTATCACAATGGCTCTTTATGGAATGTTAGGTCTTGGTTTCGCACTCTATCTTGGTGCATTTGAGAGAGAAGGGCATATCTTTAAACGTAGTGTAGCACTTCTGATATTCATCTACTCTGTTGCACTTCTTGTAGGCTTTTTGGCAGGTTCATCGAGCATGACTAAACCTTTGTCTTTTTTAAAGTCTCAGGTGGTGCAGGGAACTGTTGGTTCTGAGATAAAAGAGTTAGAGTTTACAGTAGTTACTTCTATAGATGAGTTAAATATTGAGTTAGAAAAAAATAAGGGTAAAAAAATTATGCTTGATTTTGCTGCTGATTGGTGTACTGCGTGTAAAGAGCTTGAAGAAGTTACATTTGCTAACAGTGATGTTAAATCAAAACTGAGTGATTTTGTTCTTATCCGAGCTGATGTTACTGAGAATAGTGACAACAACAAAGCTCTTAGTCAAAAGTATAATGTGTTTGGTCCTCCTGCACTTATCTTTTTTGACAAAGATTTAGAAGTGAAAAGCTCTAAGACTATTATAGGTTTTATAGAACCGGCTGAGTTTTTAACTCACTTAGATAAGTTGTAGAAAAACATGAAGAAAATAGTTCTAATAATTGCTTTTTTAATTACCTCGGTATTTGCTGATATTAACTGGGTAGAAGATATTGATGATGCTTATGAAATAGCAGCTAAAGAGAATAAAAATGTAATGGTGATGCTATCAAGAAAAGGGTGTCCTGCATGTAAATATATGAAGAATGTAGTCTTTAAAGATAAAAATTTTTCAAAAAAGTTTAACAGAGACCTTATTGCTGTTCATATAGACATCCATAAGGATTTTATGCCTGATGGCTTAGAGTTTTTTGCTACACCAACATTTTATTTTTTAGATGCTAATGAAAAAAAACTTCATAGAATTAATGGAGCGCATAACTCTAAAGAGTTTGCGGAAGAGCTGGAGCTATTTAACCTTCTAAAATAGTTGCAACTCTCGCAGCACTTCCATGCTCTAAATAGTCTCTCAACTCTTTAGAGTCAAGTAAAAAACTCTCTCTTTTATACTCTTTATACGCTTTTAGTAAATTTTCTACGGTTACTTCATCCTGAAGAAACTCCGGATGCATAGTTCTGTTTTTATACTTCATAAACATTATATTTGCAAGTCCGACATAGTCCATTTTTACTAAGTGACGCACGATAAAAAAGTCGATAGGTTTTGCTATATAACTAAGTATAAACGGTATACCGATAAGTGAAGCTTCAAGAGTTGCAGTCCCACTACAGATAAAGGCAAAATCAGCCTCAAGTAACTCTTTGTGAGCATCTTTTCTTATTTCAAATTCAGAGA
>JAGGWO010000227.1 GCA_021157485.1 Sulfurimonas sp.
CTCATCTTTAGTGCAACTTCAACAGCAGACGAGCCATTATCAGAGTAAAAACACTTCTCAAGTCCATCTGGAGTCAGTTTCACTAAACGCTCAGAGAGTCTTACAACCTGCTCATGTGTAAAGCCGGCAAGAATCACATGCTCTAGAGTGTCTAACTGCTCTTTTATTTTCTCATTTATATACCTGTTTGTATGCCCAAACATATTTACCCACCAAGAGCTAATCGCATCGATATAACGATTCCCTTCAAAATCTTCAAGGTAAACGCCATGTGCTTTTTTTATGGGGATTAGTGGCAAAGTTTCGTGATCTTTCATCTGCGTACATGGATGCCATAAAACATCTAAATCTCTATTTTTTAGTTCTTCATTATTTATATTATCATTCATAATGAAATTATAGCAATGCAAGCCCTCTTTATCAAGTTTTAATACGAATTTACCTAGAATAACAAAAAATATAATACGTAAGGTTTATACTCAATGATTACATGGATGCAGAGACATAAAAAATATCTAATTATTACTATTTGGATTTCAACTATCGCTTTTGTTGGAGCTGGTTTTGTTGGCTGGGGTCAATATAGCTACGGAGACAAAGCTGGAGCAGTTGCTAAAGTTGGAAACGTAGAAATTACAATGGGTGAATTGCAAAAAGGTTACTCTCGTCTATACGCTCAATACAATAAAATGTTCCAAGGTAATTTTGATGAAGAAAAAGCAAAACAGTTTGGTCTTCAAAAGCAAGCACTACAGCAGTTAACACAACAAGCTCTTATACTAAACCTTGCAGACTCTTATGACTTGGAAATAAGTGACGCAGAACTTTTAGCTGAACTAAAAACACAAGAAGCATTTTTCGACAATGGTGTTTTTAACAAAGAGATTTACAAACAAGTACTTTCACGTAATAACCTTAACATGAAAGAGTATGAAGCTGATGTAAAAAAATCTTTACTAATTCAAAAGACACTTAACCTACTTCCAGTTAAAGCTTCAACAAATGAATCAAATATTTTAAATACAATAATGCAGATAGCTGACAAGGTACATTATAAAATACTAAGCGATAAAGATATAGTTATTGACACTTCAGATGCTATGCTTAAGCCTTTTTGGGAAACTACATCACAAAAATTTATGACAGAAGTTAGTTATGAAGTAAACTACATTAAACAAGAAAAAGTGTCGCAGACTTACGAAGAAGCTAAAATCTCTAAATACTATCAGGAAAATAAAACTCACTTCAAAGATAGCGAAGGTAAAATACTTTCTTTAGAAAATGCCAAAGATGCAGTCGTGGCTGAACTCAATGCAAAAGCTACAAAGGACAAAGCATTAAGAACATATATAGCTTATAAAAAAGGCAAGTTAGGAGATGATGCTTTAATCCAAAACGCAACTGTTTCTACATATAAAAATCCATTTAATGCCAAAGCACTAGATAAAATCTCTAAACTTTCTCCTACGTCACCATATATGAAACCTGTACTAATCAATGATGAATACTATACAATTAAGTTAGTAAAAGTTAATCCATCTCAAGCAAAAACTTTTGAAGCTGCTAAGAGTGAAGTTTTATTTCTTTATACTGCTCAAGCAAAAAAATCTAAACTACTTGAGTTAGCAAACTCTTCTGTTAAATCATTCACAGGAAAAACAACTGACTTCATTACCGTTATGAATGTTAACGATATAGATGGTCTTGCGGCAGAAGAAGCAGGAGAATTTCTGCAAAAACTATTTGTAAGTAAAGAAAAAAGATCATTTATAGTATTAAACAGCGGAAAAATCATTCTTTATGATATTTTGGAACAAAAATTGCTTGATAATTCAAATAGTGATCAGAGTAATTTGGTTATCAAATTAAAAAGTGCAATGTTTAATGAAGGTCTAATTAAAAATCTTCAAAACAAGTACAAAACTGAGATATTTATTCAAGGACTCTAAATTGAGTAGAACTGTTTTAGCCATTGATATTGGCTCAACAAAAATATGTGCAATAATAGCTCAGATAAGTGATGATAACTCCATCGCTATTACTGGTGCTGGAACTACAAAAGCACAAGGTCTCAAAAAGGGAAGTATTACTAATATAGAGCTTGCCGCAAGAAGTATTAAAACTGCTGTAGAAGATGCTAAACGTGTCTCCGGCTGTGATGTAAAAACTGCTATCGTTTCTATCTCTGGTGCTTACACAAAAAGTTTAAATTCTAATGGAATTGTAAATATTCAATCCAAAGAAATTAGCTTTAAAGAGATTGAACGTGTTATGCACACTTCTTTATATAATGCAAATATTCCAAATGAGTATGAAGTTCTTCATGCCCTTCCATTTAACTTTAAAGTTGATGATCAGGACTTCATAGAAGACCCACTTGGGATGAATGCTTCAAGACTTGAAGTTGAAACTCATATAATCACAACTCAAAAATCAAATCTTAACAACTTAAAAAAAGCAGTTAATGGTGCTGGTGTTGAAGTTGAAAATGTTGTTTTAGCAGGATATGCTTCTTCAATTGCAACTCTTAACTCTGATGAGAAAGAGTTAGGTGTAGCAGTGATAGATATGGGTGGAAATACTTGTAATATAACTATTCACTCTGGTAATGCAATCAGATATAATGACTTTTTAGGTGTTGGCTCAAACCACGTCACTAGTGACCTCTCAATGGCACTACATACTCCTCTAAATGTTGCGGACAATGTAAAATTAACTTACGGTTCACTTCTTACTCCAAGTAATGATTTAATCGAACTTCCTATAATAGGTGATGAGACTACAACTCATGAGGTCTCTTTAGAAGTTGTTCATAATGTAATCTTTGCAAGAGTTGAAGAGACACTTATGATTTTAGCTCAGTTTATTGAAAACAGTGGTCTAAAAGAGCAGATAGGTGCAGGTATTGTTCTTACTGGTGGATTTTCCAAGATGGAAGGTATCAGAGACTTAGCTGTTGCAACTTTTGGTTCAGTACCAGTGCGTTTAGCTCGTCCAATAGAGATGGATGGTCTCTTTGATAATCTAAGAGACCCTGAATACTCTAGTGTAATTGGTTTAGTCATATACTCTAGCGCTCCATACACAGCGTACGAGATAGATGTAAACAAAAGAGTAAGACACTCAAATGAGACTCCTACTTCTGATAGTAGTGTAGATTTTAAAAGTGCTATAGATATTCCAGTTGCCCCTTCAGAAGAAGAACTGGAAACAAAAATGGTAAATTTAGAAGTATCTAAAAGAGAGAAAAAGAGTGATGAAGCTAGTTCTTTTAGCAAGTTTTGGAACTGGGCTACCCAGTTATTTTAAAGGAGTGAGATAATGGAACCATTTTTAGTAGAAGAGTCAAATAGCGTTACCGGAGCAAGAATCATCGCAGTTGGCGTTGGTGGCGGTGGCGGTAACATGATTGGTCATATGATCAACGAAGGTGTTACTGGCATTGAGATGATGCTGATAAATACAGATGCACAAGTTCTAAGTGAAAATAGTGCAGCTTCTAAGATTCAGATAGGTACTAAACTTACAAAAGGTCTTGGTGCTGGTATGAAGCCATCTATTGGTAAGGACTCTGCTTTAGAGAACTATGATGAGATTAGAAGTGCGTTAGAGGGTGCTGATATAGTATTTATCTCTGCTGGTCTTGGTGGTGGTACTGGTACTGGTGCTGCTCCTGTAGTTGCTCAGATTGCAAAAGAGGTTGGTGCTTTAACTATCTCTATCGTTACTAAGCCTTTCATGTTTGAGGGTCGTAAACGTCTTAAACTTGCTGAGGCTGGTTTAGAAGAGCTTAAAAAAGAGAGTGATTCTATCGTAGTTATTCCAAACGATAAGCTTCTTTCTATCATCGATAGAAAACTAGGTCTTAGAGAAAGTTTTAAGATTGTTGACAGCGTTTTAGCGCA
>JAGGWO010000149.1 GCA_021157485.1 Sulfurimonas sp.
AAAAGATGATGTTGAGCTTATTGGAAAATGTTTTGAGCTTATAAAAAATGATGAAAAATCTGTTCTCTTCTCATTTGGCGGGATTGGTTCAACTCCCGATGATTTAACTCGAGAGATATCCGCACAAATTTTTACTTCAAAAGCGCTCGTACGTCATAAGCAGTTTGAACAAGACATAATTGAGAAATTTGCAGAAAAAGCTTATCCTCACAGAATTCACATGTCAGATTTACCTCAAAACTCGAAACTTCTTAAAAATCCAGTAAACAATATGTCAGGATATTCATTAGAAGACAGATTCTTTTTTGTGCCCGGATTTCCCGTGATGGCGCACCCAATGATAAAAGATGTAATCAAAACATATTTCTCTACATCAAAAGAAAAATTTAGATATACCCTACTCGCAAAAACAAGCGAAAACACTCTTATAGACTTAATGAAAACAGTTCCTAAAGATGTTGAACTCTCATCACTTCCAATTTTTAAAGACTCTAAAGCATCGGTAGAACTCTCACTTAGTGGTTATGAAGACTCAAAAGTAAAGCACTATTTTGAACTGTTTTGTAAGGAACTTAATGATAAAAGCGTAGAGTATATTTAACTCTTTAATAGTTTTTGTCGATATAAACATATCATAAGTCAAGGAAAACAATCATGTTAGTTTGGTTATTGGTACTTTTATTGCTTATTAGTCTTATATATGTTGTTTATAGAATTTATCTAAGCAGAGCTCCTGTTGAGAATAAAAAAAATATCGAACATCATTACACATTTAAAATATGAGAGTAAAAGTATGGCAATAATAAATATGAATAACCATGTTTTCAAAGGGCACAGAACACTTCTAGGTAGCAAGTTTGTAACCTATGGCGAAGTGGAACTTCCAGTTAGGTACGAAATATTTCAAAAATCAAACAGTGGTTTTGACTGGGGTAATGGTGGCAGCGCATCTACTCAACTAGCATTTTCCATCCTTTATCAACTTACTAATGAAGAGTTGGCAAAAGAGTACGCAATTCTATTTACAAATGATGTAATTAAAACACTAAACTCAAGAGACTGGATGCTTAGCGCAGTTGATGTCTTAGAGTGGATAAATCAAAACTGTGAACAAACTACTCAAGAAGATACAGCTCCAAAAATGGAGAAACTTGAACCAATAAAGACAAAAAAGAGTAGAAAGTCTAAAACAAATGTTGTAAAAGAGATATGTAAAGAGCTTAATATTACTCAAAAGAACCTAGCAGAAATTTTAGAAGTTCCAGAAGGAACTGTAAGTTCTTGGGCAGTTAAAAATGAAATTCCAAGACTTGGTAAAAAAGCTATAGAATTTTATATGCAAAGTACAAAAAATCAAAAAATTGTTGATAGTTACAGAAGTTTTATGCAACTTCTAGATGCTTCATAGAGAGGGTATAAAGTGAAACCAAAAGATGAAGTAACAAGAAGTCTAATTATTGATAGATTAACGTGGGATGAATCAATGAAATACTCACGCGATAGATATAAGATGAGTCTCAGCAAAGTTATTGAAGCCCTACTCCAAGAGTGGCTTACAAAAGAGAAAAGAAAACCTCTAGATAACTCAAATCAAGGTAAATTTTTTAATTAATTTTATCTAGCGTAAGAAGTATTTTTAGGATCATTCTTATTGTAGTCAAACAGTTCTAAAATACTTTTTTTATTCATTTTTCTTGCAAAATCTATGGCACTAAAACCTTTTGAATCTTTTGCAGTTTGGTCAACACTATTTGCTAAAAGAATTTTCGCTATTTCTACTCTCCCATAACATGCAGCGGCCATAAGGGATGTGAAACCACTTCTTCTATTTGTATGATTAACATCGATTCCTTTATCAATAAGATACTTAACAATATCAACATTATCATAAGTAATGGCCATATCGAGAATACTTACACCTTCATCATCAAAGTCAAATATATCAGCACCACTCTCAATAAGTAACATCAAAAGATCTATATCACATTTAGCTCTAAGCGCGCAGGCTAAAACTGATTCACCACCTTCATTTGTTTCTTCTAAGTCAGCACCATCTTTTAGGTACTTCTTAACACTGAGATAATCATTATTTTTTAATATTTCAAGCCATTTGTTCATAAGCGTAGTATATATAAATAAATATTAGTAGTTTTTAAGTATAATTGCACCAATAAATTAATTAAGCGAGAATTCAATGGAAATTATCCAAACAACAGATGCTTTTAAAGCATTAATAGAAGATATAAAATCAACAACTACAGGATATAGAGACCCTTTAGCATTCGGTATTTGTAGAGTAGACCTAGGTCAGTTAAATGTTGAGAAATCACTTCAAGCTACTTACCCACTAATTAACTGGGATGAAAACTTTGGTAGTGCTGCAATCTTCGTAAGAGCATTAGCAGAACAAGGGATAGATATAGATTTCACTCAGAGTGAAGTTGTTTGCAACATAAGCTTAGAGTTTTTAAGAAGCTGTTTAGCTGCGTTTACACCATACTCAGAAGAAGCTCATGGTGATGCTCATAAAAATATTCAAGTTGTTTCTGCTCTTTATGCTCAAATTATAAATAGTGGTTCTTTAGAGGGTGAGTTCAAAGTAACTTTCATTTTTGATGATGCCCCATTAGAGAGTGTTGAAGCATCTTACTTAAAACTATATGCTCTTTCACAAGCAAAAGTACCTCTAAGAGATATCAACCTAAATGGTGCATTCGGTGCACTTCCAAATGTTGCATGGTCTGCAGGTCAGCCTATTGAGCTTGATTATCTAAGAGAGTTTGAAATAGAATTAAAACTTGCAAACGAGTATCCACATATTGATTTTGTAGATAAGTTTCCAAGATTCTTACAACATATTATTCCTCAAGACAACACTCGTATCTTAGATACTTCAAAGGTTAGATTTGGTGCTCAACTAGCGGCTGGAACAACTGTAATGCCAGGTGCTTCATATATCAACTTTAATGCTGGAACTACTGGTTCAGTTATGGTTGAAGGTCGTATCTCTTCTTCAGCTATTGTTGGTGATGGTTCTGATGTTGGTGGCGGTGCTTCTATCCTTGGTGTACTTAGTGGAACAGATGGTAATCCAATATCTATTGGTAAAAATACACTTCTTGGTGCAAACTCAACTTGTGGTATTCCTTTAGGTGATGCATGTATTATTGATGCTGGTTTAGCTATTCTTGAAGGTACAAAAATTGCAATCTATCCAGATGAACTTAAAAAAATTATGGAAGTAAATACGAATGCAAATATGGAAGGTGAAATTTTCAAAGGAAAACAACTATCTTTCTTTAGTGGCCTTCACTTTAGACAAAATTCTTTAACAGGTGAGATTACAGCTTCTCGTTCAACTAGAGAAATTAAACTAAACGCAGACCTACACTAACAACATTCAAGCAAATCTATCAGGTTTGCTTGAAATCTTCTAATTTTCTTTCATAAACTTACTTTTATTTACTTAGCAGTATAATGAACTAATACGCAAAGGAGCCCAGAATGAATATTTCAAATAATGTTTCATCTATACAAGCTCACCAAACGATGTTAAATGTAAACGCAAACAACGTTGCAAATGTAAATACAGATGGTTTTGTGCCTGCTGATACCAGAATGTCAGATGATACAAATTCTGTGAGTGCTAATGTAAGATTGGCTGACAATAATGGTTCACAAATGAGTCAAACAGATTTAGCGAAAGAACTACCAAATCAAATCGTTGCACAAGATGCAACTGCTGTGAATGTTGCAGCGATCAGAACTCGCGATGAGATGATGGGAACGCTACTGGATATGAGAGTTTAACGTAGAGTATTCATACTCGTTAAATTTTTAAGTAGTCCAGCTTCCGCGTCATAATTTTTTAAATTTTCTCCAATAGATAACGTACTAAAAATAGTTTTTCCAATAATAAATCTTCCTTCTACACCATTCTCTTTTGTTTTAATACCCCAGGTATTTTGAAAAACAACTACTTCATCATTAAAAGTACCTACATACAAAACTATATGACCCTTTTTATAAAGAAGTGTTTTAAACGGTATTGCTTTTTCTTTTATAGTGGCTATTTTTTCTTCATTGGAAAGCTCTTTAAGAGATAAAATATCTCCAATTTTACTCTGCTGATATGAATTTCTAGGCAACCAAATACCAAAAGGAGTATATAAATCTCTAAGTGTAGATGAACAGTCTCTCTGTCCATACATTCCACCCCAGCCATAATTAGAGCCTAAGATTTCATCAACAACTAAGTCCATATTTTGAGTATTAAATGCTAATATCCCTTTGTGAGCATTGCGTTTAGAAATTTTAGACTTTAAAAATAGAGGCTCTCTATTTTTATAAGAAGATACTGTTAAAACTGTATATTCGGACTCATCTTCATCAATCAGTGCGAACATCATCCCTATTTTCGACTTAAAAAGAAACTCACCTTTTAATGAGTATATAGGAATATTTTCTTTAATTACTAGAATCTGTTCTGCTTTTTGCCATAAATCTGTATATCTTTTTTCTAAAAAAGCAATTTCATTCACTTTAACCCAGCCATATGCAAAACTACTAAATACATGTGCCCACTCTCTGTCTTTAGAGTAGTGAGTAACTAAAAGTGGTTTATTTGCATGTATAGTACTATTTTGAAGGTAATCAAAAGGAAAACCTTCCCCTGCTCTTTGAGGGTCTCTTAAGAGTGGTCTAATAGTTGGAAAAGCTCTTACATTAACTTCTTTTAATGTTATAGCTCTTTTATTCAATGTTAAATAATTTTCAAAGTTAGAGTTACTTTTCATCTTATCAAAAAACTCTTGCTTATGTAGTTGCAAGTTTTCTGCGTAGCTTTTTCCAAATTTAAATGTATCAAAAGCCCACTGAACACTATCTTTGTTGCCTAAAGTCGTAGGAGAATTCCAAACACCAAAATATGCCTTTTCAAACTTACTTTGACTGATGTTTGTTGAATTTTTATCAAGCGCAGAGGAGTACTGCCTTACATCTTGAGGAATAGAAGATAGATCACTCAATCCCTTTTGTGTCTTAACATCAACACCACTTTTACTAGAACAACCAACTATAAAAACTGTTAAAAAAACTATCCACAATATTCTCAATCTATTTCCTCTTTTTAATCAACATCACCAAATCTGCTAACAACTCTTCCTATTACTTCTACTTCACTAGGATCAAGTGTTTGAGTTGAATAAACTTCATTATCAGATATTATATCTATTTTTCCATCGATTCTTTTTTGAATACGTTTTATAAACAGACCTGCTTCAGTTCTAAGTGTAAAAATACCACCACGACCAAGATCTTTTTTTTCTCTATTAATAAATACTATGTCATTATAGCTAAAGGTAGGTTCCATAGAATCACCAGAGACATTGATTGCTTCTATGTTTTTAAGTTCTCTCTCTCCACCTAACATAAATACAAACTGCTCTGGAATTTCCAGCTCTTCAATCTCTTCACACTCCACATCACTACCACCACCAGCACTTGCACTTACATCACTAAAGTACTTAACCATATAGAACTTATTTGTAGCCTCTACTAAACTCTCAGGAGATTGACCATATAGCATCCAGTTAATAGAGATAGATTTTTTAGCACAAAAGTCCAAAAGTTCTGTAAATGGAATTTTATTGCGTTTTTTCATAGTCGCGAAATTCATCTGCGTTATACCTAATATATCCGCAACATCTTTATCAAAGATTTTTTTTGCTAAAAAATCAGCGGAGACTATACTTTTAATCTCTTCAACTATTTCTGTAAAACTATTCATAAACTACCCCTTTTTGTCAAATATATGTAAATTATATTCTATTTTTGAAATAAAGTCAAAGATTTAATGACATTTTGTCATATAATTATAAAAAATGTATATAAAAGTGTAATATTTTCTAAATTAACTAAAGGATTTGAAATGGCACTTATAATTAAAAACGCAGAAAGTTTATTTGAAAGATTTGAAAACAGTGTTGGTGACTGGGCAGAGAAAATATTCTAAGGATTACTTTCCTCTTTTTTTTTCTTCTCTTCTTCTAGTCTAAATCCCTCTTCTCTTTGGGCTGATTTATTTTTATGGTATCCACCAAAAATAAAAATCATAAAAAGAACAAAAAGTATTGCCATTATTATATCAACTACACTACCCACTATATCCCCTTCTTAAAACTACTATAAGTCTGTCTAATTGCATCATATAATACAATACCGGTACTGATTGCCAAGTTAAGACTTCTACCATTTGCAGTCATCGGTATAGTAATATTTTGGTTCTTGTACTTATTAAGTATATCTTCTGGTATTCCAGTTGTCTCGCTACCAAAGAAAATATAATCACCCTCTTTAAACGCAGCATCAAAATAAGGTTTGTCAGTTTTAGTAGTTGCGAAGTAGGCGTTGTCATGGATTTCGTTGTTCTTAAAAAACTCATCTATATTTTCCCAAACATGAAGATCAAGTTTATCCCAATAATCAAGTCCGGCACGTCTAACAGCTTTTTCATCTATGTCAAACCCAATTGGCTTTATTAAGTGAAGAGAAGCCCCTGCGTTTACGCATAAACGCCCTATTGCACCTGTATTATTAGGAATTTGTGGGTGTACTAAAACTAAATTAAATCCCATTATTAAAAGATTACCGTTTTATTTGCATACACAAAGATTCTATCTTCTAGGGCTAATTTAAGAGCACGTGAGAGTACTATTTTTTCAACATCTCTTCCTGAACGCTGCATGTCTTTCCAACCATAAGCATGATCAACATTCTTTACTTCTTGAGATATAATTGGGCCTTCATCAAGATTATTGTTTACAAAGTGAGATGTAGCCCCTATAATTTTAACACCTCTATCATAGGCTTGTTTGTAAGGGTTTGCACCAATAAACGCAGGTAAAAAAGAGTGATGAATATTTATTATTTTATCTTCATAGTGCTCGACAAAACCTGGAGTAAGTATACGCATATACTTCGCAAGTACTATATAATCAACATCATCAAAACTATCTATTGCATCTATTATTTTCTTTTCATGCTCTGGTCTCTCTAAATTTTCATGTGAAATTGTAATATATTGAATATCAAATTTACTTACCAGCGACTCTAGTTTATCATAGTTAGACACTACTGCTAATATATTAGCTTCAAGCTCACCAGATTCATGACGAATCAGGATATCACCAAGTGCATGTAACTCTTTAGTAGCCATAATAACAATATTTTTTTTCTTCGGTTCAATAACTCTTACTGTAGCACTGTCAGGAAGAACAGATTCAAGAGCATCTTCAAGCTCTTTCTTATCTATATTTCCATCAACAACACTTCTCATAAAAAATTTATTATTATCTTTATCAACAAATTCACTATTTGATAAAATATTCAAATCACTGTTAACAAAAACAGTAGATATCTTGTGAACTAAACCCTTTTCATCATTTGCATCTATTAAAACTCGGTATTGGCTCACTTTTTATTTCCTTTTTCTAATATCTGGACTCTTGAATCTATAGTCGCTAATACATACTCTAAAAAATTCAGTGTCATATCTACTTTAGCTTCTATATTAGTATTGTTAGGAGCTTGAAAACCTTCAAAAAGAACTAAAAGTCTTTCTCTGATGGAGTTTAAATACATTAATTCACTATCGTTAGATTCAAATGCTTGCTCATTACTTATTTCAGAAATAGGTGCAGGTGAACTCTTTTTTTCAACAAAAGATTTTTTCTCAGGAGCTTGAGTCGGTATATCATCTTCCATCTCGGCTAATGTCGAGAGTATTACATCTTTTAATTCCATGTTTTTAGCTCCATGCTTTTAATAACCATCTTTCAAACTCGTTAAACTCTACTTCGGTATCCATTTTCAAAAAAAACTCTTTCATTTGAGAATCTACATTTAAAAACTTTTTTCTCATTCCAGAGAGTCTTCTTATTGCAATTTTTGCATCACTATTTTGCGGATCTTTTTTAAGAACCTCTTTATAAATATTTAGAGCTTCCTCTTTTAAGCCTTGAAGCTCATAAATATTTGCTAAAGTTAGTGTTTGCATATCTAATTTATTTTTTACTTATCTAGCAATATAATTTGCTATGATTGAGCCCATTTCACTAGTTGAACATACTTCTTTTGCATCAAACTGAGCTAAGTCACCTGTTCTATAACCTTCACTAAGTGCACGCTTGATTGCAGCATCTATTTTATCAGCCGCTTCAATTTCACCTAGAGCATATCTCAACATCATAGAAGCTGATGAGATAGTTGCTATTGGATTTGCGATACCTTGGCCTGCGATATCTGGAGCAGAACCATGGATAGGCTCATAAACACCTATCTTATCACCAACAGATGCTGATGGTAAAAGACCGATAGAACCACAAAGCATTGAAGCTTCATCGCTTAAAATATCTCCAAAGATATTTCCCGTTAGCATTACATCAAACTGTTTTGGATTTAAAACAAGTTGCATTGCAGCATTATCAACATACATATGTGAAAGTTCAACTTCAGGATACTCCGCTGAAACTTCAGTAACAACATCTCTCCAAAGTTGAGAAACATCAAGAACATTTGCCTTATCTATAGAACAAACTCTTTTATCTCTTGTCATAGCAATTTTAAAAGCATGATGCGCTATACGAACTATTTCAGAACGAGTATAAACCATAGTGTTCCAGCCTTTATCTTCTGTACGGCCTTTAGGTTCACCAAAATAGATACCACCGATAAGCTCACGTACAACCATAATATCAACACCCTTGATAATTTCAGGTTTGAGTGATGAAGCATTAATTAGCTCATTATACACAACAGCAGGACGAAGATTTGCATAAACACCTAGCTCTTTTCTAAAACGCAGTAATCCACTCTCTGGGCGTTTTTCACGAGGAAGTGTATCCCATTTTTCTCCACCAATTGCCCCAAAAAGAACAGCATCAGAGTTTAATGATTTCGTAATTGTCTCTTTTGGTAATGGATCACCTGTAATATCATAAGCACAACCACCCATAAGAGCTTCGTCATAATCAAAGTGAAAGCCGCAGCATGATGAAACAGCATCTAAAACTTTAACTGCCTCATCTATAATCTCTGGACCAATTCCATCACCTTTAATCAGTGTTATTTTATACTTTTTCATTATTTACCTTTTACTTCATTAGCAGCGAAATTCATTAACCCACCTGCATCTATTAGTTCTTGCATAAACTCAGGAATAGGAACAAAGTTGTATGTTTTATTTGTAGTTTTATTAGTGATAGTACCAGCGTTCATATTTACACTTATTTCATCACCCTCTTTTATCTCAGCACTCTCTGGTAGTTCAAAAATAGGAAGTCCCATATTAAATGCATTTCTATAAAAAATTCTTGCGAAAGTTGGAGCAATGATAGCAGCAACACCAGCAGCTTTTAGTGCTATTGGAGCATGCTCACGTGAGCTTCCACATCCAAAGTTTTCACCAGCAACTATTACATCACCAACACTCATATTATTTACAAATTTGGGGTCTGCATCTTCCATAACATGTTTTGCTAATTCTTCAGGAACTGAAGTATTTAAGTATCTTGCAGCGATAATTAAGTCTGTGTCGATATCTTTACCAAACGTCCAAACTTTTCCATCAATATTTGCTTTATTCATATATAAAATCCTATATGTTGTATTAATTAATTTTGCGATTATATCTAAAAGGAGGTTTTATTTTTATAAAGAGAGGAGTGATTGTTTATTTTGACTTGTAAAATTTAAAATTATCTCTACCACTTTGCTTAGCATCATACATGGCTAAATCAGCATTTTTTATTAACTCTTGGGCTTCCTCTGCATCTTGTGAGTAGAGAGCAATACCTATACTTGTACTAAGTTTTAGAGTATTAGCCTCTAATTCAATAGGTTTTTTCATCGAGTCAACTATTTTTTGAGCAACAACAGTAGAGGTGTCAGGATTCACATGATCTTCTATAATAATCATAAACTCATCACCACCCATACGAGCCAGAGTATCTTCAGCACGTATACTCTCTCTTAAACGTTGTGCAAATACTTTTAGTACTTCATCACCGGCATCGTGTCCATATGTGTCATTTATCTCTTTAAAACGATCTAAATCTAAGAAAAAGACTGCAACAACACTCTCTCTCCTGCTTGCTTTAATAATAGCAAACTCCAAGCGGTCATTGAAAAGTGCTCTATTTGGAAGTCCTGTCAGCTCATCATGATGAGCCTTGTAAGCCATTAAATCTTTTTGCTTATTAAGTTCATCATGAGATTGATATAGTTTGTCTAGCATAACATTAAAGTTTTTTGCCAACTCTCCAATCTCATCGTCATTGTACACACCAACTCTAGCTGTGAGAGCTTTTGTTTCAATTATTATATTTGTACTTTCATTTAACTTTGAAATAGGCATCAAAATCTCTTTGCTGAGAACTGCGTGATACTTATATGCAAGAGCAACACCAAAAATTATAAAGAGTGAGATAAAGAATGCTTCTCTTGCAATATGCATAATAAACTCATCCATTGACGTAACTATTACTAGTGAGCCAATATCTTTATCGTCAATATTAATGGAGTTTATTGTGTAGAGATCCCAGCCATCCCAAAACTGCTCAGTTTTTGAATTTAAATTTGCAAGTTTTGCATTTGTTGGAGAGTTATCGCGGGAGTAAGAACCCAACAGCTTCCACTTATCGTCCATAGCAAATGCTTGCTTTACTCTTTTTTCATAACTGAGTGATAGAAGTGACTCTTTTATATTTTTTGAATCATCAAAAAGCAGTGCAGGAGCAATATTTTTTGCTAAGATTTTTGTTAAAGTTTGATTTGCATTTTCAACGTTAGATTTTTCGCTGTAGTATTGATAGAGCAATATAAATATTACAGATAATATACCAGCAATCAAGGCCGTCGAGATACTCATAAAATTAAGTTTTTTTGATATACTCAAACGGTTATAAAATTCTAACATCTATTGATTACATTCCTATATTCTATTTACTATTCGTATACTATCATAAAAATTTATAAACTATATGTTATCATAGTGAATAAAATAAATTTTATAAGGTGTTTAATGTTAAAAATAGTTCTTATTTCAATACTATTATTTATGATTGGCTGTGGTGTTGCAGAAAAGAAAATTTCTATTATTAAAGATGAACCAAAATTTACACTTATGTATGTAAAAGTAGACACAGAGCCATTTGTAAAGGCTGAACAAATAAAAGTCTTCACTATTATTGACGGCATAGCTACTACATCAAAAGGCCAAATAAAAAGTACAGATTTAGAAGACAAACGAAGTGAGTTTAGACTCTATATAAATTCACCAAATGCTCAAAAAATAAGAATACTAAATATTAAGCCAAAATATGAAGATGGTATCTGGCTAAAAAGCGGAAAATACCATATTGAAATTTCTGCAAAAAAACATGTCACCTATAAAGAGTGGGTTAATATTGAAAAAGACACAAACCTAGCTATTGCTCTAAAAAGAAAACATAATGTTTCACTTGGTTTTATAAAATGGCAATCACCTGTAGGAATTAAATACATAGATGGTTCCTACTGGCAAGATCAGGCCGTAAATAAAAAAAAGAAAATGAACTGGAATGATGCTAAAGATTACTGCCAAAATCTTGTAATTAAAAATGGTAAAGTTAATATTGATGATTTTACGCTTCCTACAGAGTCTGAACTTTTATCTCTCTCGAAACACAATTCAGAATTAGATTATGCAGGCAGTATATGCTGGTCATCATCGAGCGACAAAGAGCATACAAACTTTGCAAAGTACGTTTATATAAACAATAAGAAGGGTGGTTGGTATAATAAAGAAGGGCTTACCTACGTGAGATGTGTTTCTCGAAGAAACTATTCTGAAAAATTAACACTTTTAGAGTTGACAAAATATATCAGTAAAGAAAAAGGTTACCAATTTATTGATGCTTTAGAGAGTGCTGTGCAGATAAAGTATGGAAAACCTATTGTAAAAAATGTTATCTATAATAGTAAAAAAAAGAAGTTGAGCTTTACTCTTAAATCTCAAAAATATGATTCAAAGAAAAAGTATTTTTATAATAAAACTCACAGTATTCCAATGAAGTTCCATCCTAAAACTCTCAAATTTAACCCTGTAGTTAAATTTGAAGTGATAAATGATAAGCTTATTTTCAAAACGCTTAAAAGTAATTAGGCTATTATCGCTTTAAGTTGTTTGTAGTTTGTAGCATTTCATCACTTGTTGTGATTACTTTTGAGTTTGAGTCATAAGCACGTTGCCCAGTAATGAGGTCCGTAAGCTCAACTACAAGCTCAACATTACTAAGCTCCACAAAGCCCTGTCTCAGTATTCCAAGGCCATCTAAACCAGGAGTACCTTCTATTGGTTGCCCTGAACTATCTGTCTCAATATAAAGATTATCACCTAAAGAGTGAAGACCGGCAGGATTGATATAGTTTGTGGTAGTTATCTGACCAATCTGTGTAGCCTGCGTTTGACCAGGCTGAATAACGGTAACAGTACCGTCGCTACCAATACTAAGACTTGTAGCATCTGGTGGAATAACAATCTCAGGGATAAGTTTATATCCATCACTATTTACCATAACACCATCAGCATCTATTTTAAAGGCACCATTTCTTGAGTATACTTCAGTTCCATCTGGAAGTTCAAGTTTAAAAAAACCTCTACCAGTAATAGCAAGATCTAGTTCATTTTCTGTCTGCTTCAAAGAGCCTTCTGAAAATACTTTATTTATAGCCGTAGGTCTAACACCAAGACCAACCTCTATACCTGTAGCACTTTTTGTAGTGTCACTAGTTGATGTTCCAGCATACTGCATTACATGATACATAAGATCTGCAAATTCAGCACGTGATTTTTTAAATCCTATAGTATTTACATTGGCAATATTATTCGCTGTTGTATCTATTTGTGTCTGCATACCCAACATTCCTGTTGAAGCAGTATATAATGATTGCATCATCTTTTTATCCTTTTATCTAAGCTTTTCTAGCAATTTTTTCAATTGCATCACGGTTCATATCATTCATCTGTGCATCCATAACTTTTTGATACATTCCAACTAAACGATTTGTTTCTATCATCTGTGTCATCATGTGCACTGCGTTTACATT
>JAGGWO010000062.1 GCA_021157485.1 Sulfurimonas sp.
GTGTTAGTTGAGACAACGTTATCTAGTGGAGTATAAGCATCGTTACTTAAAAAAGCTAACTCAATGTTTGAAGCTGTTTTAGATTCTATTATGTCAAATATTTTTTTATCACCATAGCTTCCTGCACTTCCAACAAACAGTAAAAACTCAGGTTTATCAAATAGACAGAGACGAGTTAAGTTCATAGCAGTCTCAATTAACCCTACTCCCATAGGTTGAGCAAAGTCAAAGGTTTCGTTATTTCCAGCGCAAATAATCATCTTATAATCTCACTGGAATACCATTATCTTGTAGATAATGTTTTAAATCCATGATATCTATCTCTTTGTAGTGAAAGATACTAGCAGCGAGTGCAGCATCAGCACCACACTCAAAAGCTTCTTTAATATGCTCCATCGTCCCTGCTCCGCCACTTGCGATTACAGGTACATTTACAGCCTTGGATATTTGCTCTGTGATGTTTAGCTCAAATCCGGCTTTTGTACCATCAGCATCCATAGAGGTTAATAGTATCTCTCCTGAGCCTCTATTTACAACTTCTTTAGCCCACTCAACCGCATCAAGTCCAGTGTCAACACGACCACCATTTAAAAATACATGATACTTGTCACCTGTGCGTTTAACATCTATTGCAGTAACAATACACTGAGAACCGAAGCGTTTAGCACTCTCGTCTATAAGCTCAGGTCTTTTTATAGCTGCAGAGTTTACACTTACCTTATCGCAACCTACATTTAAAAGCTTGTATATATCGTCTAGTTTTCTAATACCACCCCCAACAGTAAGTGGTATAAATATCTCACGAGCAACTTGTGCAACTATATCTACTATAGTATCACGATTATCGCTTGAAGCAGTTATGTCTAAAAATGTAAGCTCATCAGCACCCTCTTCATTGTAACGGCGTGCAACTTCAACAGGATCACCTGCATCTTTTAAACCAACAAAGTTTACACCTTTAACAACGCGTCCATCTTTAACGTCAAGGCATGGGATAATTCTTTTTGCAAAATAATTCATAGTAGTATAGAGACCTCTTATAATATAATGCAATTATACATCCTTAGACTTATGATAAGATATGTTATATGTTGAAAGAAAAAACTCAATGTTTCATGTGAAACATTGGAGAGAATAATAAATTTTAAGGAATTGCAATATGTTTGAAGCTGGTTTTTTAGGAACTAAAGCGTTGATGTATATGGATATAATAACTATATATTTTGGGTTGCTACCTTTTTTGATGGCAGGTGCAATTTATATGGCTGTTAAAAAAAGATACAAGCTACACTATAAAATGCAACTCTCTATTTTTGTTTTTACACTCATCATAGTAGCAATTTTTGAAGTTGGAGTTAGAATGTCTGGTGGATTTTCTGCATTTATTCAGCAGAGCAACGCAAACTACTCTTATATGCTCATATTTCTAGTTATTCATGTTTTAATAGCGATACTAAGTGTTGTCCTCTATTCAATACTGATTTATAGTTCAACGCAACAGTACGTACTTAAAAAAGAGCCATTTGCTACAAATCATAAAAGAATGGGACAGGTTGTCTTTTTTGGTATGACACTTACATCAATAATGGGTATTTTAATCTATTATTTCCTGTTTATGTACTAAAAAGTGTCAAATATAGACTTTTTAGACAATTGTTACCTAAATGTAAGCAAAAATGTTATACACTCATTTTTATGAAAAAAGAAAACGTTGTAGCGAAGAAGAAGTTTGGACAGAACTTTTTAAAAGATGAGAGCGTTTTAAGAAAAATCATCCAAGCGATGCCCAAAAACGACAATAAAGTCGTGGAGATTGGGCCTGGCTTAGGTGATTTAACTAAATTTTTAGTTGATGTCAAAAGTGTAGAAGCTTTTGAGGTAGATACCGATTTGTGTAAACTGTTACAAAGTGAATTTAAAGAAGAGATCGATACCAAGCGCCTCCACTTAAACTGTGGGGATGTGTTGCAAGCTTGGCAGAGTGCTTTAGTTGATGAGCCGTATGATTTAGTGGCAAACTTGCCTTACTATATCGCGACAAATATCATCCTAAAAGCGCTCGCAGATCCGATGTGTAAGAACATACTTGTAATGGTGCAGCTTGAAGTAGCAGAGAAATTTTGTGCAGTAGCTGGAGAAAAAGTATTTGGTTCTTTGGGTATTATTACTCAAAGTGTAGGTGACGCTCATATTGTTGTGAGAGTACCACCAACTGCGTTTGATCCTCAGCCCAAGATAGATTCAGCTGTTTTTTTAATTGCGAAGAAAAGAGATAGAAGTGACAAAGAATTCGAGGATATGCTTAGAGTTGCATTTACGCAACCTCGAAAAACTCTTATGAAAAACTTATCTTCAAAATATGAAAAAACTTCACTTGAAGAGGCTTTTGACTCTTTAGAGTTTACACAAACAATTCGTCCTCATCAAGTTTCCACTAATGACTTTCACCAACTCTATAAAATAATAAAATAAAAAGGAGTTTGGATGGCAGAAGATACACAGGGGACAATGCAAAAAGCACCCCAAGCAGATACTAAACCAAAAACGAACGAAAATAACAACAATAGAAGACCAAATAACAATAACCGTAAACCTAACCCAAATAGAAACGGCAAACCAGGTGAAAAACCAGCAGGCAACAAGCCATCAGGCAATAAACCAGCGAGCGGAAATAGAAATAAAAACCGTAACAACAGATATAAGCGTCAAGCTACGCCAGTTGATGAAACTTTAAAAACATTTGTTGGCAAGAATCAAGAGGCACATAAGCAGAGACTGAACCCTCATTATAAACTTGATCTAAATTCAAAAGCAAAAATCAGAGTAACTCCACTTGGTGGACTTGGCGAGATTGGTGGAAACATCATGGTTTTTGAAACAGAAAAAGAGGCGATACTAGTTGATGTTGGTATGAGTTTCCCAGATGAAACTATGCATGGTGTTGATATTTTAATCCCAGATTTTTCATATTTACGTGAGATTAAAGATAAAATTGTCGGTGTAGTTATCACTCACGCTCACGAAGATCACATCGGTGCAATGCCTTACCTTTATAAAGAGATGCAATTTCCTATATATGGAACACCACTTCCTCTTGCGATGATTGGTAACAAGTTTGATGAGCATCATATTAAAGAGCATAGAAAATATTTCAACCCTATTGTTAAGCGTGAAATTTATAAAATAGGTAATGATTTTGAAGTAGAGTGGATGCATATGACTCACTCTATTTTAGATTCATCTTCAGTTGCTATTACAACAGAAGCTGGTACAGTTATTCACACTGGTGACTTTAAAATTGATTATACTCCAGTTGATGGCTACACTGCAGACTTGCACAGACTTGCTTACTACGGCGAAAAAGGTGTTTTATGTCTTCTAAGTGACTCAACTAATTCACATAATCCTATCGCTACAGGTTCAGAGCTAAGTGTTGCTCCTGCACTTGATAGAATTTTTGCAAAAGCAGAGGGAAGAGTTCTTCTATCTACATTTAGCTCAAACATTCACCGTGTGCAACAAGCTATACAGTATGGAATAAAATATGGCCGTAAAGTTTGTGTAATAGGACGTTCAATGGAGCGTAATATTGAGATAGCAATGCAGTATGACTATGTTAAATTTCCAAAAGGTATCTTTATAGATGCAGATGAAGTTGCTCGTCTTGATGATAAAGAAGTTCTTATCGTTACAACTGGATCTCAAGGTGAAGCAAACTCAGCATTATTTAGAATGTCTATTGGTGAGCACAGACACATTAAAATCAAACCAAATGATTTAATTGTTCTTTCATCTCGTGCTATTCCTGGTAATGAGGGAAGTATCTCTGGAATGTTAAATCATCTTCAACGTGCTGGTGCAAAAGTGGCGATGAGTAAAGATATTCACGTTTCAGGTCACGCCTCTATGGAAGAGCAGAAACTTATGCTGCGTTTAGTTAATCCTAAATTCTTTATGCCAATTCATGGTGAGTACAATCACGTAATGAAGCATAAAGAGACTGGTATGATGTGTGGTGTTCCTGAGAGAAATATCCTTCTTATGTCAGATGGTGAGCAGATAGAAATTGCTCCTAAGTATATGAGAAAAGTAAAAACTGTAAAAACAGGTAAGACTTATATAGACAATCAAAATAATCATCAGATTGATGATGATATTGTTCTTGATCGTCAAAAACTTGCGACTGATGGTGTTGTAATGCTTGTTGCAGAAGTAAGTGAACAGAATTCTAAAATGTTATCTAAACCAAAAGTTACTACATTTGGTATCGTTCCAGATAGACAGGATAAAGCATTTGCAAAAGAGATGGAAGATGTACTAGAAATTTTCCTTACAAATATCAAACCAGGTCTTATAGAGAATTCTAGAGCCTTAGAGAATGATGTTCGTCAAGTTGTTAGAAAACATATTTATCGTAAAATGAAAAAATATCCTCTAATTGTACCTCACATACTGGTACATTAGAGATTAAGGTAAAATTTTGTCACAAAGTAAAGATATAGAGTTTGAAAATGCCGTAAAAAGTATGATGCTTCACGTTGGGGAAGACCCTTCACGTGAGGGTCTATTAGAGACTCCTTCAAGAGTTAGAAAAGCTTATGAGTTTATCTATGGTGGATATAAAGAAGACCCTAAAGAGATTTTAAATAAAGCTCTTTTTACAAGTTCAAATGATGAGATGGTTCTCATAAAAGATATAGAGTTTTACTCTACTTGTGAGCATCATCTTCTTCCTATTATCGGCCAAGTGCATGTTGCCTATATACCAGATGGCAAGGTAGTTGGACTTTCCAAGATTCCACGTGTTGTTAATGTTTTTGCTCGTCGTATGCAGATTCAAGAACAACTCACCGAGCAGATTGCAGATGCAATTATGGATGCAATAGCGCCTAAGGGTGTAGCAGTTGTAGTCCAAGCGCGTCATATGTGTATGGAGATGCGTGGAGTTGAAAAAATAAATTCGACTACAACATCTTCAGCTCTTCGCGGACTCTTTAAAAAAGATGAGAAGACAAGAAGTGAATTCTTTTCTCTTATTAACTCTCCTAGCGGAAAACGCTACTAAAAATGCCATTATCTTCTTTAAAAGACAAACTCTCTTCTAAAAGTTACTCAGTAGCTTTTGGAGAGGTAGTTAAAATAAACGCAACCATTATTACCGCAAAAGGTCTCAAGGTTAGTATCAGTGATATGGTAAAGATTGTATCAAATGACTCTGCTCAAGAGACAGTTGGTATGGTTACTGAGATTGATGGTTCTACTTTTTATATAACACCATTTAGTTTTGTTGAGGGTTTTTGTTCTGGAGATAGAGTCTTTTTAGACTCAACGGGTATGAATATTCCAGTAGGTAAATCTCTTCTTGGTCGAGTAGTTGATCCTTTTATGAGACCGATTGATGGCAAAGGCCCTATTCATAACACTGTAAATACTCCCATAATAAAAGCACCGATAGCCGCCATGAAACGAGGTATGATTGATGAAGTATTTAGCGTTGGAGTTAAATCAATTGATGGTCTTTTAACCTGTGGAAAAGGTCAAAAATTAGGTATCTTTGCAGGGAGTGGAGTAGGGAAGTCAACTCTTATGGGTATGATTGTTCGTGGCTCTGAAGCTCCCATAAAAGTTGTTGCACTTATCGGTGAGCGTGGACGTGAGGTTCCTGAGTTTATAGAGAAAAATCTTGGTGGAAATCTTGAAAATACGGTTATCATTGTAGCAACATCTGATGACTCTCCTTTGATGAGAAAGTATGGTGCATTTGCTGCGATGAGTGTAGCTGAGCACTTTAAAGACAAGAGACAGGATGTTCTTTTCATTATGGACTCGGTTACAAGATTTGCAATGGCTCAGCGTGAAATAGGGCTTGCTCTTGGTGAACCGCCAACTTCAAAAGGATATCCACCATCTTCACTTACTCTTCTTCCTCAACTTATGGAAAGAGCAGGAAAAGAAGAAGGGAAGGGCTCTATCACTGCGTTTTTCACAGTCTTGATAGAGGGTGATGATATGAGTGATCCGATTGCTGATCAATCACGCTCTATTTTAGATGGACACATTGTTCTCTCACGTGAAATGACGGACTTTGGTATTTATCCTCCTGTGCATATTTTAAACTCAGCCTCAAGGGTAATGAACGATATTATCTCTGAAGAACACTTTAGAGCTGTTATGAAATTTAGACGTCTTTATACTCTTTTAAAAGAGAATGAGACTCTGATACGTATCGGCGCTTATACGAAAGGAAGCGATAGTGAACTTGATGAGGCTATAGGAAAAAAAGAGAAAATGGAGAAGTTTATCTCTCAAGGTGCAACATTTAAAGTAGATTTTAAAGATACACTAAGTGAGCTTTTAGAGCTAATGCAAGAGTCTAAGACTCCACTATAAGCGCTGCGTTTAACCAATCGTTCCTTAAAACTTTTTCACCATCATTGTGAGTAATTGCAAGTTTGTTTTTGCTTCTTTTTTCATACTCGTTCATAATATCTTTTATCTCAATATCAACACCAAATATATCTATATATGAGTAAATTATATTCTCTGCA
>JAGGWO010000114.1 GCA_021157485.1 Sulfurimonas sp.
TATCTACATCTTTTAAAAGTTGCATAATTCGTCTGTCCCGTTCTTCTTTAGGTAGGTTTTGAATCATAATAAGTGGATACTCTATATTTTCATATACACTTAAAACGGGAATGAGGTTGAAGCTTTGAAAGATGAAACCGATATTTTCGCCTCTAAAGTTTGCTAAAGCGGTAGTGTCAAGCGTAGTTACATCAACACCATCAATTATGACTTTTCCATCACTTGGTTTATCAAGACATCCTATAAGATTTAAAACTGTGCTCTTTCCACTTCCGCTAGGTCCAACAATGGCTACAAATTCACCATGTTCTATCTCAAGGTTTAAATCTTTAATAACGGTTAAATCAACTTCACCCATTTTGTAAACTTTAGTTACATGTTCATTTGAAATCATAATCTAGCTCCATATATACAAATAATATAATTGCTCTGTTAGACTAACGTTAATTCTACTATTATAAATATAAAATAAGGTATAATTTTTCAATTAACAACACTAAGATTTTAAGGATTATTTATGACAGTTTTTCAGCTACTCATGTTGGGAGCATCAGCTTTTTTTGCATTTAAAATATTTCAGCATATACAAACACTACAGGATCCACAACCTTCTTCGCAAGATGATAGTGAAAATGCACAAAGAAGTGCAGATGCATTCTCTACATTTGATTCAAGTTCACTTATAGAAAAAGGTGATGAGGCACTTGAAGGTGGTGATTTGCAAAAAGCACTTGCAATTTATAGTGAAGCAAATATTAAAGAGCCAAATTCTGCGGAGACACTCTTTAAAATGGGCTATACACTGGGACTTCAAGATAGAGATGACGAGGCGTTAGATTACTACAAAGAGGTACTTGAACTCGATAAAAGTAATACTTATACACATCAGGCAATGGCTTCAATTTATAGAAAAAATGGTGAATTTGCTTCAGCTAAACTACACTTAAATGCTTTAGTCGACATAGATGATTCAAACCCGATTACATTTTATAACTATGGAAATCTACTTGTAGATATGGAGCATCTTGAAGAAGCAAAAAAGATGTATATAAACGCAATAGAGCTAAATCCAGATTTTGTTGAAGCAAAAGAAGAGTTAGAAAAACTTCAAGCATAAAGAGGAGATAAAAGATGAAAATATCAGAAATTTACGAATACCTAGATAAACTTTCTCCTTTTGAAATACAAGAACCTTGGGATAATTCAGGTCTGTTGATAGGTGATTTCTCACAAGATATTTCTAAAATTGCTTTGAGTATTGATGTTGATGAAGCTCTCATAGACTCTTTGGATGAAAACACTCTTCTTATCACACATCATCCTATTATTTTTGGAGGACTGAAGCAGTTAGAGTTTAGTAAATATCCAGCAAATTTAATTCATAAAATGATTAGAAAAAATATTTCAAATATTGCGATGCATACAAATTTTGATCAAACACACCTAAATGATTATGTTGCAACTGAGGTACTTGGATACAAAATTTTAAAAAAAGATGGATTTGTGGCTTATTTAGAAGTTGATGAAGATTTTGATACATTCGCGACAAAGGTTTCAGCTGCTTTTGGACTGTCACATGCAAGATGTGTAAAGTGCAGTGATAGAGTGAAAAAAGTCGCTCTCACCACTGGTTCAGGCTGTTCACTAATGAGAGGTATTGAAGCAGATTGTTTCTTAACAGGTGATGTAAAATATCATGATGCGATGGAAGCAAAAAGTATAAATCTTTCATTAATTGACATAGGTCACTATGAAAGTGAGCGCTTTTTTGCACAAATTTTACAAAAACATTTGAAAAATTTAGGTTTAGAAGTTATAATTGCATCATCAGAAAACCCATTTACATATATTTAGTGTTTTATTTAATAGAAATAGCACTGTGTAAAATCCTAAAGGAGTCCAATGAACAAGCACCTTAAGCAGTTAATCGACCTTTCAATAGTAGATAAAGAAATCGACGCATTTGAACCACAAATCGAAGAAGCAAACTACAATTATGAAGCAGCTCTTGCAAAAACGCAGAGTATTGAGACAGATATTGAGAATTTAAGTAACGAAATTAAAGAAGAAGAGCTAAAAAAAGCAAAAAATGAACTTCATCTTGCAGAACTTTCACAAAAATTAGAAGATAACTCTAAAAAAAGTGGTGAAATTAAAACTGAACGTGAAATGAAATCTCTTCAACTTGAAGAAGAGATAGCAAAAGAGCAAGTAACTTTTGCAAATGAAGAGATTGAGAGACTTGAAAAAGTTATTGACTCTAAAAAAGAGCAAATTGATGCTGCAAAAACTTCACTTGAGGAGTTGGCTTCAAACTTAGTGAGTGTAAAAGCTGATGTTGATGCTAAGTTAGAAACAATTAACAAAGAACGTCAAGCGGTATTTGTTGCAAAAGAGAAACTTCTTGGGACTGTAAACCAAAAAGGTTTAGCTTTTTATCAAAAGATTCGTCGCTGGGCTAAAAATACAACTGTTGTACCTGTAGAAGAGCAAGCTTGTATGGGTTGTCACATGTTAATTAGTGATAAAATTTATGCTGATGTTATTAAAGCTGAAGATATTACAACATGTCCACACTGTGGTCGTATCCTTTATATGAAAGCTGACGAAGAGTAGGCCTTGTCGCCATTCACGCTTTTCTATTATATTTTAAGTGTTGTGCTATATGTTTTAGCACTGCCACTTTTAATATCTCTCTCTTTTAAATCGAAGTACAGACAATCAATCCCCTCACGTTTCTTCCTTTTCAATAATCCAAGATTTGAAAAAGATAAGGGAGTATGGTTTCATATTTGTTCACTCGGTGAAGCGAGAGCTCTGAAGCCAATTATAGAGCTTTTAAAAGATAAAGAGATAAAGATAACTACTGTAACACATACTGGACAAGCTGAAGCTAAAAAGTATGATGCAGAGGTAAGATACTTACCGTATGAGATGTTTTTACCGTTTTGGATGAAAAAGCAGAAGATACTTGTTGTTTTAGAAGCTGAGTTTTGGTACATGCTTTTTACAGTTGCTGCAAGTCGTGGAACAAAGGTAGTCTTATTAAACGCAAGAATCTCTGAAAAAAGTGCTAAAAAGTATTTACAGCTTTCGTGGTTTTATCAGAGAATGCTAGAGAATGTTGAGATGATATATGCACAGAGTGAAGCTGATAAAAATCGTTTCTTAGCTTTAGGTGCAAAAAATATTGAAGTGATTGGTAATATTAAACTTGCTGGCGAGATTAAACATACAAAAGAGTATGAAAAACCAGAGTGTGAAGTCATTGTGGCTGGTAGTACACATCCAGGTGAAGAAGAGTCTGTTTTAAAATCTTTTATAGAGTATAAAAAACAGATGAGTGATGCAAAACTTATAATAGTTCCAAGACATCCAGAGCGATTTAGAGACGTTTGGCAACTGATGAGTGATTATGCAGATAAAAACTCACTGAGTATCTCAAGATTTACAGAGAATGCAGATTTTGAGACGGATTTAGTTTTAATTGATGCAATGGGCGAGTTGAATAACATCTATGCAATAAGCGACATTGCAATTTTAGGTGGTGCATTTAGAGATGATGTAGGTGGACATAATCCATTAGAACCAGCTCATTTTGGATGTAAAATAATTACAGGAAAGCACTTTTTTCATCAAAAGGAGCTTTTCAAATATGTACATCATGTTCAATACGTTGAAGTCGATGAGATACATAAAGCACTGATGGCAAGTAGAGACTTGCCACCATCAATGGTTGAAGAGACTATAAATTTAGAACCAATTGTAAATAAGATACTAGAAAATTAAAATTTAAAAAGGATTCCTCTCGCCGATAGGCGTAGCTTTAGCGAGAGGAATTTTGCAAGGAATTACTTCCTTGTAAAAGGAGAAATAATGTTAGAAAAAGCATATAAAATATTAGCAACTCAAGAGGGTATATCAAACTCTGCTGCTAAATCTATGATAGATAGAGGTTTAGTGTACGTTGGAAATAAAAAAGTAATGATAGCTCGTGGAGAGATTGATTCAAAGACAACCTTTAGAGTTATAAAAATAGAAAGAGCAAAACCTATCTTTGAAAATGACGATATTTTGGTTGTAGATAAGCCAGCATATGTAAATTCAGATGAGATAGAGAGAATGTATAAACCAGCAGTTTTGCTTCATAGACTTGATCGTGAAACAAGCGGCGTATTAATGCTTGTTAAAAATGAAGAGTTCCGTCAAAAAGCAATAAAAGAATTTAAAAAAGATAATGTTTACAAAGAGTATATTGCATGGGTAGAAGGAATTATCTCGGAGCCTATAGAAGTTGATAAAGCAATTTTAACTCAAAAGAAAAATAACAAAGCATACTCAAACGTTTCAGGAAAAGGAAAACCGGCAAGAACAGAGTTTTTTCCTGATATCGTAAGTGCAAATAAAACTAAAGTAAAGTGTATTATCCATCATGGACGTACTCACCAGATTCGTACACACTTGCGTTATATTGACCATCCAATTGTTGGAGATGAGCAGTATGGCGGTCGTCGAGCAAAACGTGTAATGCTTCATGCATATAAAGTGAGACTATTAGGTATGGAGTTTAATGCTCCTGAACCTAAGATGTTTAAAGACTTTCAATAATTAAAAAGCAGTGTTGCGATACAATTCACAACTTTTAATAAATAATTTAAGGGACTATAATGTTTGATACTTTAACAGATTCGTTTACAAGTGCGATTAAAAAGATTCGTTTTCATGATGATGAGAAGGCACTAACTAAAGCACTTAATGAGCTTAAGAAAAACCTTTTAAAAGCAGATGTGAATCATAAAGTTGTTAAAGAGTTAATAGCAAAAGTTCAGATTGACACCAAAGCAAAGGGGATTGGTAAAGATCAGTTCCTTGATGCGATGAGAAAAGCTTTATATGAATTGCTTGAGATTGGTGGTAACAAAGGCTTTACTTTTGCACCAAATCCTCCAACTGTAATTTTAATGACAGGACTTCAAGGTTCTGGTAAAACAACTACAACCGGAAAACTTGCAAATTATCTTAAAAATAAGCAGAAAAAAGTTTTAATTGTTGCAGCCGATTTACAGCGTTTAGCAGCAGTTGAGCAACTTCGTCAAATTACTGCACAGATAGAAGTAGAATTGTATGAGGATGAAAGTACAAAAAGTCCTGTTGAAGTTGTAAAAGCAGCACTTGCATATGCTAATGATAAGATTTATGATGTTGTTTTAATAGATACAGCTGGTCGTTTAGCTATAGATGATGAGCTTATGAGTGAGCTTGAAGATGTGAAAAAAGCTGCAACACCTGATGAGATATTTTATGTAGCTGATTCACTTACTGGTCAGGATGCTATAAGAACTGCTTCTTCCTTTAAAGAAAAAATTGGTATTGATGGTGTTATTCTTTCAAAATATGATGGTGACTCTAAAGGTGGTGTAGCCCTTGGACTATCAAGCCAAGTTCAAGTTCCATTGCGTTTTATCGGTAGTGGTGAGAAGATGGAAGACTTAGAAGTTTTCATTCCTGAGCGTATTGTTAATCGTCTTATGGGCTATGGAGATATTGAAGGTCTTGCAGAAAAAACAGCAGGTGCTATAGATGAAAAGCAGGCCAAGAAGCTTACAAAGAAAATTCAAAAAGGTAAGTTTAATTACAATGACTTTTTAGAACAGATGGAGTCTATGAAAAAGATGGGTTCTATGAGCTCTATTATGGGTATGATTCCGGGAATGGGAAACATGTCAAAAGCTGTAAAAGATTTTGATTTTGAAAACTCGGGTGAGCTTAAAAATATAAAAGCAATGGTTGGCTCAATGACTCTAAAAGAGAGAGAAAATCCAGACCTTTTAAACAACTCACGTAAGCAAAGAATTGCTGTGGGTTGTGGTCTTACTAATGTTGAGATTAATCGTATGATAAAACAGTTTAAAAACGCAGGTAAAATGGCTAAGAAGTTCTCAGGACCTAAAGGGATGAAAGATCTTCAAGCGATGATGGGGCAAATGGGCGGACCAGGCGCAATTCCTAGATAAAATTAAAATAGCAACGTACTTACTGCGTTGTACCCCAAGGGCACTTCTTCCCTTTGGTCAGGGCGCAAGTTCGTCACGTACAATAGTACGCTTCCTCACTATGCGCCTTGTAATTACATTACTCTTTTAATTTTATCGCTTGTTATTTACTTTTTTGAAAATTTTTGCTATAATTCCGCCATCGTAATAACTTCTGAAATAATCCCTCTGTGATTAGAAGGTACTTTGCAAAAAGTATACTACGCCAATTGGCGGTAAGAGGCACAATAAATATAATTTTTATATTCATTCTGCAAAATAATACCCCACAAAATTAAATTTAGGAAATAACATGACAGTAATTAGACTTACTCGTATGGGAAGAAAAAAACAACCTTTTTACAGAATCGCTGTAACAGATAGCCGTAAACGTAGAGATGGTGGTTGGATTGAGTTAATCGGACACTATAACCCAATGGTAGCTGAGAAAACTTTAGTAGTTGATAACGAAAGATTAGATTATTGGATTAGTACTGGTGCTCAAATGAGTGATCGTGTTAAAAAGATTACTGGTCGTTAGTCATGATTGCTGATTTTGTCGCACAATTTGCAAGACTTATAGCATCAAATCCTGATGATATAAGAGTTGAAGTACAAGAAGGCGACGAAATAACAGAGATAGTTCTTTATGCTAATCAAGCGGACATTGGTAAGCTGATTGGTAAGAGTGGTAAGATGATAGGCGCAATTAAAACTGTAATCTCTGGCTGTAAAGCTAAAGATGGTGTGAGTTACCGTATCAATGTCGAACCAGTATAAAGAACAACTTCTTCATATCGCTACTATCGGCAAAACTGTCGGTATAAAAGGCGATATGAAATTTCACATTAAATGTGATTTCCCCGAACAATTTCATAATGGTGCAACTTTTTTTTCTAATCTAAAACAAAATATTACTTTAGCTGATGTAAACCTCGATAGAGATTTAGTCAAAATAGCGGGTATAAATACAATAGAAGATGCTAAAAAATTTACTAATGCAAAACTTTTCACAACTAGAGAAGAGACAAGAAAAAACTGTCATTTAGATGAGGGTGAGTATTTTTGGTTTGATATAGATGATTGTGAAGTTTATGAAGATGGAAAACTTTTAGGCGTAGTTAATGAAGTTGAGAGAATTGCTATTACTAATTATTTAAATGTTAAGACTAGCGAAGAGTTAGTTAAAGCAGGTAGAGCTAAAGTATTTCTGATTCCATTTGCTGAACCATTTCGTGTGAGTGTAGATATAGATAAAAAAATCATCACAGTGAGTGGTGCTATGGATATTTTAGAAGCTTCATAATGAAATTTACTTTCGTAACACTTTTTTCTAACCTTGTAAAAGGTTACTTTCAAGACTCCATACTAAAACGTGCAATAGATAAAGATATATTTAGTGTAGATTATTTAAATCCAAGAGATTTTAGTAATAACAAACACTTTAAAGTTGATGATACTGCAGTTGGTGGTGGCGCTGGAATGGTTATGAATCCTCAACCACTTTTTACTGCTTTGGATACACTAAAAAAGCAAGAAGAAGATATTCATATAATTTTTATGACTCCTGTTGCAAAGCCTTTTTCTCAAAATGATGCAAAAAGATTAGCAAAAAAATCACATATAGCTTTTGTTAGTGGAAGATATGAAGGGATTGATGAGAGAGTAATAGAAGAGTATGCGGATGAAGTGTTTTCTATTGGTGATTATATTTTAACTGGAGGTGAATTAGCTTCTTTAGTTATTTGTGATGCAGTTAGTAGAAATATTGATGGTGTTTTAGGAAATAGTGATTCATTAAGTATAGAGAGCTTTGAAACGCCACTTCTAGAAGCACCATCTTTTTCAAAACCAAAGAATTATGAAGGAAATTGTGTTCCATCAGAATACTTAAAGGGAAATCATAGTAAAATTCGCACACTAAAAATAGCCCTGTCTGAGTGTAAGACTAAATTTTTCAGACCAGAGCAGCATTTAAAGCATAAAATAACCAAGCGTTAGCATAGTAAAAGGAAACCTTATGAGAAATAAGTACATAGAAA
>JAGGWO010000033.1 GCA_021157485.1 Sulfurimonas sp.
TCATATGCAAAAGGTGATCCGGTTCCAATTCCGGACTTTGTACCAATTAGTTATGCAATTGTATTTTTAATTATTGCATTAGCATTTAGAAATAGAAAAATTGTCTAAGGCTTAAACTTGGAATTTAGTGGCTTTAGTAAAAAAACTCTGCCTTTTTTAAAAGCTATAAAAAAAAACAACAATAAAGAGTGGTTTGAAGCTCACAGAAGTGAGTATGAAGAACTTATTTTAAATCCATCTCGTGCATTTGTGTCTGAGATGGGAGAACACCTTCAAGCCTTAGAACCAACTATAAACTTCTCACCAAAAATAAACAAATCACTCTATAGAATCTACCGTGATACTCGCAGAATGGGAGCTAATAAAGCACCATTAAAACATCGTATTGGATTTATCTTTTGGCAGGGAAATAACAAACGTATGCAGAGTTCATCTTTTTATATGCACTTTTCTCCAGATGAACTCATGGTGGCAACTGGCGTTAGATGGTTTGAAAAACCGATGTTAGATGCCTTTCGTGAGTATATTTTAGATGATGATAAACGCAACGAATTAGAGGCGATATTAGAGTCAATTAGGGCGAAGGGTTACACTCACTTAGAAAAAGGGTATAAACGCTATCCGAGAGGTTTTAATGCTGATATGCCAAACGCAGACTTGAGTCTCTATAAAGGGATGGCAACATTTAAAGTACTAGACCCGCGTTTGATAGAAGATGGTGAAAAATTAATAGACACTCTTTATAAAATATATGAAGATATGCTGCCCTTACAAAAATATATGTATGAAGTTAGCCTAAGAGTGAAAGAGGATTAGATGAGTAAAGAAGCAGTTGTTTTGTTAAATATGGGTGGACCAAATAATCTTGATGAAGTTGAGATGTTTTTAAAAAATATGTTTAATGATAAAAATATTTTAACAATGAAAAGTAATGTTCTACGTAAAATGATTGGAGGCATGATAGTTTTTAACCGCACAGAGAGTTCTCAAGAGATATATAGAGAGCTTGGTGGAAAGTCACCTATCGTGGGACATACAAAAAATCTTGTTGAGAAACTGCAAACTAGACTTGGAGAGAATGTTATAGTTGATTTTGCTATGAGATATACTCCTCCTTTTGCTGATGAAGTTATAGAAAAATTAAACGCAGAAGACGTAAAGAAAATTTATCTAATCCCTCTTTATCCTCAGTACTCAACAACTACAACTAAGTCCTCACTTGAAGATTTTGAAGAGTATTATCATGAAGCACAAGGTGATGCTGTCCTAGTTGAGATAAAACATTTCTTTGAAAATGAAACATATAATAAAAGTGTTATTGAAAGAATCAAAGAGAAAGTTGGTTCTGACAACTATAATGACTTTGATATTATATTTTCAGCTCATGGACTTCCTCAAAAGATAATAGATGCTGGTGATGTTTATCAGAGACATATTCAAAAACATGTCAAACTTTTAAAAGAGATGTTAAAACAAGAGAAGATGGATTTTCATGAAGTACATCTGGCTTATCAGTCAAAAGTTGGACCGATGGAGTGGTTAAAACCATCTCTAGAAGATAAGCTAAAAACAGTGAGAAACAGGGGCGTAATAGTTTTTCCTATTGCGTTTACTATTGATAATTCTGAAACAGATTTTGAACTTGAGATTGAGTACCGTGAAATTTCTGAAAAGTTAGGCTTTAAAAAGTATAGAGTATGTAGATGTCCAAATGATAGCGACCTCTTTGTTGATGCTCTTCAAGAGATATATGAGAAGATGAAATAATATGCAGAAAATAGTTATATTTGATATGGACGGGACACTTCTTGACTCAAAAAAAGATATAACTATCTCTGTAAACCATATACGAAAACGCCACTATAATCTAGAACCGTTAAGTGAGGAGTTTATAGTTGAAGCTATAAATATGGAGGTGAGAAATCTTCCAAAACTCTTTTATGGCACAGAGGAGTACAAAGATAGTGATAGAGTTCTTTTTGAACAGCACTATTACAAGCAGTGTGTGCAAAACCCATATCTTTATGAGGGTATAAAAGAGTTACTCCAAGAGTTAGTCTCATCGGGTGTAAAACTATCTGTTGCGACAAATGCTCCAACAATTTTTGCTCACAGAATGTTAAACTCATTAGGTGTAGATGAACTTTTTGACGTAATAATAGGTGCAGATAAAGTTAAAATATCTAAACCAAACCCACAAATGCTTTTTGAAATTTTAAATCACTATGAGTATGATGAAAAAAAAGACAGAGCTTGGATGATTGGTGACAACTCAAAAGACATGTTGAGTGCGAAAAACGCAGGTATAAACGCAATGTTTGCAACATGGGGTTTCTCTCCTGAGAGTGAGTATGATAAAACAGTAAAACATCCAAAAGAGATATTAGACATAGTTTTATAAAAATTTATGATAAAATATCTTAAATTTACTACATAGGATATAATATGTTTGATATCGACTTACTTATAGCCTTTGCATTTATGGCACTTCTTTTTCTAAGACAAATCTCTATTTTAAAACAGCCAAACAAGATTAACTATGCTTCTTTGATTATAATTATTGGTACTATCGGTGGGGTTATACACTTCATACTTCATCCTGATAATGGTGACATTATACTGCTTTTAAGAGAATCATTCATCCCTTTTCTGGTGGGTTTACTTCTTTATATAATCATGAATATTATGCATCAAACGCAGGAGTCTCAAAGTGCTCGCACTAAAGAGGAGTTTACTAAAGTTCTAGTGAGTGAGATTAGCAATCTTAAAAAGTTTATGTCAGAACTTGAGAGCAGAATGAGTAATTCTCAAAAAGAGGACCAAAGGGTACAAGAGGAAGTACGTAAGAAATTTCAAGAAGATATAAAAGCACTTGACACCATAAAAGAGAATCAAGCAAAGTTTTTAGATAAGTTTGATGAGATGGAGTCTTGGCATAACAGTGTTACAAAAGAGTTTGAACACTTTACTGATGTGCAGATGCCCGAACTTGATAATGTTGTACATAAACATATAGATATACTCAGAGTTGCAGAACAAGACCACTATAATCAAATAAAAGCGACTCTAAGTAAAGCTGTTGAGAGTAGGGGTGATATGTCTGGTGAGATAGAAGATTTAAAACTGAATTTAGAGAGTATAAAAAATATCTCTGACACAATAGCAAACTCTATAACAGAGCAGACTCTACAGCAACTTTCAGGTGTCACAAAAGCATTTGAAAATCAGATAATAGCTCTGAAGTCTCATGCGGAGAGTGTTAGAACTTCACTTTCGGAGGGTGATAGTACTCTGGGTAATATCAGAGCACAAAGTGAGATGATTATGAAACAGATGTCACTTTCGTCTCAAAAAATGGATGCACTTGAGAAGCAAAATGATGGACTTCATGATATCTATTCTAATATAAAAGATTTGATGAAAGATATGGAGATGGTTAAGTCTGATTATGTTAAATCTCAGTCACAACTCCTGCATATATCTCAAGAGTTATCTACATCAAAAGATGAACAGGTAGATGCTCTTAAAGTACAAGTTGAGTCATTAAGCAGTATCTTGACTACAAAGATAGATGAATCTTTAGACAAACTTCATGAGCACTATCATATAGCTGATGAAGATATAACTCAAAGTGTACAAATATTAGCTAAAAAAGCACAGCTTAAAAGTGGTTATACTGAGTTAGATAGCTAAGAGTATTAGAATAGGGTAGAAAAGAAGCCCTAGGTATGGTAAAAAGCTATTTATAGGTGCTAAAAGTATTAGACTTAACTCTTGAGATAGCTCTCTCTTTTTAAAGACCTGCTCAATCAGAAGAATTTTAGTCGCAATATCAAATGTTTTTACAAAAAGTAGTATCATCGCACTTGGAGCGTAGTTTGTCAACATTACAAATCCTACAGCAAAGTAGAAAGTAGGGTGCATGATTAAAAAGAGTAAAATATTTTTTGAATAATGCTTATTCATTCGAATTAGCATACCCATTATGCTTGGAGCTTTCTGCCAACTTATCTCATATATCTCTAGTATTATAAAGAGCAGTATATAGTTTAAGATAACTTCATTTAGCATACAAATAAATCCATTAGCCTATAAAAACGGTAGAAGCAAAAATACCAAAATAAACAGTGCCAACAAATAAAATAAGCTGTGCGAATATAGGTAATGCTATCTTTATGTATATTTTTTTGGAACTAAATGCATCAAAGTAGATTCCTTTTACTATCCAAGCATAATATCCAACGGACAAGGCAGAGTTTAGTAAAGCGATAAGCACTACATACCAAAGACCAGCATCAACTCCGGCATAAAATACAACTGCTTTTCCTAAAAAACCAGCAAGCAGTGGAATACCAGCAAGTGAGAATAGTTGGATAGTAAAGAAAAATGCAACTATTCTATTTTGTGATGCGAAACCTTTTAACTCTTCTAATGTAGATATATTGTAATTTTTTCTTAAAATATCTAGCACTAAAAAAGCCGCACTTTGCATAAATATATAAGCAATTGACATATATAAAATACCATCTTTTGCATACTCACTCTTTACAGCCATAAAAGCTAAAAGCATATATCCAGCATGTGCTATTGATGAGTATGACAAAATTTTTGCAATACTTTTTTGAAAAAGTGCCAAAAAATTTCCAAGTGTTATTGTGACTACAGCTAATGTAGCTAATAGTGGTACGTAAAGTTCTATATTAGCCATAATAAATGGTGCAAATATCTTAAAACTAGCAAGTGCCACAACAGTTTTTGCAATACCAGTTAATATAGCTGCATGCGAATGACGAACAAGGGCATACGAGTCGGCTGCCCATCCATGAAAAGGGACAATAGTGAGTTTGTAAAATACCCCAGCAAGCATAATTGATAAGCCGATAACTTCAAAAATATTTTTACTCTCAACAGCTGAAAGTAAATCTCCACCACCAATCACATAAAACATTAAACCTAAAAATAAAATTCCTGTTGCAAGTGCAGCAGCAATAAACATTTTAACTGCACCCTCAGCTTGTTCTTTTGTCTGTATGTAAGAAACTAATACAATAGAGATAATACTCAAGGCTTCAAATGAGATAACAAAACTTAAAATATTTACGCTTTGAAGGAGTAGAATAGAGGCAGCTCCAACAAACAGAGTTTGTGTAATTGTTATATCTTCCTCTATATGAAGAACTAAAGCAAACAAAACAACTTCTAAAATAAGTTCAAATAGTCTAATGCTCTCGTTACTTGCAAAACCTGTAAGTATTACACTCGCACCATTAAAAGTAAAATATGCACTAACTAATAGAGCTAAAAGTGCTGTTGGTTTTAGCCATATACTTCTATGTAGAGAGATACTTAAAAGTGCTACAAGAAAAAGGATTGAAAATGCACTAATCATAGAGCACCTCCTAAAAAGGTATACTGCACAAAAATAGGATTAATGATATCAAATAAAATATTTGGGAAAAGTCCAAAAAGTACAATAGCTATTGCAAAGATTATTAGAGATAAAAATTCCATAGGATTCATACTGAATTTTGTTTTTTGTACTATTTCACTCATCTCACCATATACTACACGTCTAAACATCCATATGATATATCCTGCTCCGACCATAGAGCCAAGTGCAACAACAGCCATCCAAACTCCATCAGCTTTAATAGCACTAATTAAGATACTTAACTCACCAACAAAGCCCATAGTCCCAGGAAGACCAAGTGCGCCTAAACCAGCTAAAACAAAGATGGCTGAAATATAAGGTGCTTTTTGCATAATACCACCCATATCTTGCATCTGCCATGAGCCAGTTTTATGATGTAAAAATCCAGCTATTAAAAATAGAGGTGCAATAATAAATGCATGACCTAGCATCTCATAAACAGCAGCACTTAAACCTGCATAACTCATAGTAGAAATAGCGATAACTACAAGCCCCATATGTGAGATAGAACTATATGCTACCATCTTTTTAAGATGTGTCTCATAGATTGCCATAAAACCAGAGTAAAAGAGTGTAATAAGACCTAAGGCAAGAATTATCCAAGCATACTGCTGCGATGTTTCAGGTAAGAGTAAAATGACCATTCGTATCATTGCATAAGCACCCATTTTTAAAAGAACTCCTGCTAGTAAAACAGAGATTGGCGCAGGTGCTTGAACATGTGCATCTGGTAACCATGTATGAAATGGAAAGATTGGTAGTTTTACTGCAAAACCTATAAAAAGTAACCACCAAATAAGGACAGGTGAAAGTAGTAGTGACTCTTTAACTAGGGTCATATCAAAGGTTCCTGACTCTTTATGTATAAGGAAAAATGCAAGGATAATAAACATAGAAGCGACATGAGTGTAAAGAAAAAACTTAACTGCTGCATATACTCTTCTCTCTGCTCCCCAAATACCAACTAAAAAATACATAGGTACTAAAGTAAGCTCCCAAAAGATAAAAAACCATAAAAAGTTTGTACTCATAAATACACCAAAAATAGCACCTGAAAAAGCTATAAGAAGGTTAAAGTACATCGCTTGATTTTTCATACTCCAGCTCGAAAGAGCCACTAAGATAAGAAGTGATGAAGTTAACACCAGCATAACAACACTGAGTTGGTCAACTTGAAGAGTTAAAATAAAATCGAACTTCTTAACAGCTAAAAATGAACCCAAATCTAAATAACCTTTACTTGGAAGCTGGCTAAAAAGATTTATAGAAAAACTGAGCATAAAGGCGAATAAAATAAGTGAGATATACTTACTTAAACTGTTATTTCCTCTTGTCACTAGACTTAAAACTAAGGCTAAAACCAAGGGTGCAAATATAAACTCTATAGCACTCACATTGCACCTCCACTAATAAGGATTACAAGTAGGATAAGTAGTCCAATAATCATAGCACCAGAATTGTCTCCAGCATAGCCACTATGAGTTTTTCCAAATAGTCTATATATTTTTTGAGTGAGTGTTTTTACACCATTAACACTTGCATCAACAAGGTTGGTATCTATCCAGTTAATTGTTTTTGCTCCAGCGCCAACTACAACTTCACGAGAGAAATAATGTATAAAGAATTCAACATAGTAACCATTGAAAAGTACTTTATGAATGGCTTTCATTAGAGGTTGAGAGGCTACTTTTTTTGTAATATCTAATCGTTTTACATAGTACATATAGATAATAAATGCTACAAATACAATAGCGCTCAATAGAGAGACTAAAACATACTCTACATGAGGTTCTTCATAAACTTTACCAGAGACTAACTTTGCAATATCGTCTTGAAAAAATCCAAGAGTTAAAGTAGTAATGGCCATAATAGCCAAAGGTAAAGTTATCCAAAAAAATGACGGTGTTTTCACTTTTTCAAATAGTTCTTTATCTCTACTTTCTCCTGCAAATGTTAAAAACCAAACTCTTGAAATGTAAGCAACAGAGAGTACTCCTGCAATAATTGTTAGTGTTGAAATAAGCCCATTAGTCTGAGGGTTTAGCAGTGTTGTCGCTATGATTGCATCTTTTGAGTAAAAACCACTAAATGGAGGTATTCCACTTAAGCTCAATGCACCTAGTCCCATAAATATAGCTACACCTATCATCTTTTTAGAGAAACCACCAAAACGCCATAAATCTTTGACATGTGAAGCTGACATTATGATAGCACCAGCACTTAAAAATAGAAGTGCTTTAAAAACAGCATGATTAACTAAATGACTCATACCGGCAGCTAGACTCCCCGCACCAAGACCAATAAAAGCGAGTGATAAATGTGACATAGTTGAATAGGCTAGAACTTTTTTAAGCTCATTTTGAACGAGTGCTGAAGTGGCACCAATAAATGCACTGATAGCTCCAAAAACAGCTACAATAATCAGTGCTTCACCCGCCACATAAAAGTCAAACAGTCTTGCTACAATATAAATACCACTATTTACCATAGTAGCACCATGAATAAGTGCCGAAACTGTGGTTGGACCTTCCATTGCTCTCATCAACCATGGAAAAAGTGGAAATTGACCAGACTTTCCAATAGCAGCAATAAAGATAAAAATTGAGATAATATAAATCATATCTTTATCTATCATACCGCTAGTAGCCATAGTATTTAAGTTTACTAAATCTAGTGAACCACTTGTATAAAATAGAAGTCCAATGGCCCCAAAAAGAAAAATATCTCCAAAGCGTGTAAATAGAAATGCGCTCATACCAGCATCAGCAGGCTCTTTTGACTCATGCCAAAAAGAGATAAGAAGATAAGAAGCAAGTCCCATAAATTCCCATCCTGTAAAAAGTGAAATCATATCTTTAGCACTTACTAATAAAATCATGCCACCGATAAAAAAGAGTACTTTTGCATAATAACGTGCTTGAGATGGATCTTTTTTCATATAATCATGAGCAAAGTGGATATCTAGAAATCCAAGCCCTGTTGCTATTAAAAGCATAACAAGGGAGAGTTCATCTATATATATTCCAAATGGGATAGTAAAGTTTCCTAAAGTAAACCAAGTCATTGGAATATCAATAGGCTCATTAAATCCCATAAAAAGTTTTAAAGTGATTAAGAATAGAGCTAAACCGATAATCTCTGCAATCCAAAACGCAAGCTTAGAATTAATTTTTCCTAAAATAAAGGCAATTACTGCACCAAACATTGGTAAAAGAAGAAGTGTTAAGGCTAAATTTTGCATTATACTTTCTCTGAGTTTAGCTCATCTGGGCTAACTACTTTTGTAATTTTGTTTGCTGCTGCAAAGATAAGTAAACCAGCTGCTGCTTCAAGTGTTGCTATGATAATTATCATGTAGGCAAGTACTATGTTTTGTGTCATTCCCAAATAGTGTGCTGTGATAGCTAACATCAAGATAATACTGTTTAAAAGCATCTCCATTGAGAAAAAGATACGAAGAAAATCTCTACGTGAGCTTACACCGTAAAGACCAAGTGCAAAAAGTCCAAAGGCAAAAATCATTTGAGTCTCAAACATTTTTACTCCTTCTCGCTTTTAGTACACCACTCATCTTTATCGTCCCATAGAGTAAAGAGCTTCCAATAAGTGCAAAAATAATTACAAAATCACTGTATTGTGCACTAAAGAGATTAATATCTTCTGTTTTTGAGGTGGCAACCAGAGTTAAAGTATCTGCATGTTTCATAAACAAAACTACCAAAGCGACAAAAACTAAAAAGGCAGAAAAAGCTGACCAAGGTCTCATCTTTGCTTGAGGATACTCAGTGCCTATAATCGTGACACCAAAAAGCATAAGTACCATAATACCACCTGTATAGATAAAAATTTGAAAAAGTCCTAAAAGTTTTGCATCAAGATTTATGTAGTAAAGCCCTAAAACAAACATCATCAGTATAAAGCTGATGATAGAAGGTACAGTTTTTTTAATAACCAAAGAGCCAACTGCTAAAAGCAGTGCTAAGCTAAGTAAAATTATATTCACTCTAAAACTCCTTTATTAAAGTCAGGCAAGAGACTCTCTTCTTTTTTCTTTGCCTCTGCTTCAGCGGCTTTTTTCTTTGCTGCTAACTCTTTTTTTACTCTGGTAGCTTCTTCTTCTAAACGTGAGTCAATGTAACTTTTAGGTATGTCAACATTGACCCAAAAATTATCTTGGTCCTCATGCCAACCACCGCTAAGCATGTCATATCTACCACCACTAAGAATGATTGATTTTTCAGGTTTTGTAGGACAAACATCCTCACAAAGTCCACAAAATACGCAGACTGATAGATTTACTTCAGGAACAATATTTTGCTTTTTAAAAGGCAACTCTTTCATTGTGATTGCATTTGTTGGACATATCTTGTTACAAGAGTCACAGCCTATACAAGTCTCATAATTAACTCTATGTTTCCCTCTATAGCGAGATGGATGATGCATAGGCTCAAACCTTACATCTTTTACCGCAGGGCTCTTAGTCATAAGTGCTTTTGCAACGCGTATAGTTCTTTTTACAATCTCTATAACTATCATCCTAAGCTCCCATAAAAAATAGTGATTTAGCTAAAAGTACCCAAGCTAAATTTATTAATGTGATTGGAACCATATATTTCCAAGAAAATCTAAGCATCTGTGCCATAGTTATACGAGGTGTAGCTGCACGAAGTGTCATCATAAACATAGCAATTAAGATCATCTTTATAAAAAAGAAGAAGTAGCTATCAAAGAGTAAACCTTTATATGCTCCTAAAAATAGTGTTGTTGCCCCTGCAAAAACTGCCATAAACTCTGCAAACTCGGCTATCTTTAGTAAAAAGTAGTTTGTTCCACTATATTCTGTATAAAATCCATAAACAATCTCTTGTTCTGCATCTGGAATATTAAAAGGTGGCTGTTCAAGCAGACCTAAAAGAGCAATAAAGTAGAGTATGAAACCTGGCAGTAAAATTAAAAAACTAAACCATGTGCTACTCTCTACGATACTTGTTAAATTCATAGTTCCAAAAAGAAGTCCTGGTGAAAGTGCTGCTAGAAAGAATGAAGTTTCCATAGAGATAGACTGTGTTAAAATTCTAACACCACCTAAAAATGAGTATTTGTTGTTTGAACCAAAACCAGTTAAGAAAAGTAAAAATGGCTCAATTCCTATGAGAACAACTAAGGCTAGTAAACCATAATCACTTCCCACAACAATAAAACCATCACTCCATGGAATAAATGCAGAGGGTAACATAGCTATAATAAGTGCAAGTGGTGGCATAATAGAGAAAAGATAAGGATTTACACCATCTGGAGTAATACTCTCTTTTGTAAGAAGCTTAGAAAAATCAAATAGTGTTTGATAACTTCCTGCAATACCGTTAAACTTGGGTCCTACACGTTTATGTAGTGTCGCCATGAATTTTCTAAAAAACCAAAAAAGTCCAACTGCCCAAATTAGAGCATATAAGAGCCCAGGAAAAACAACAGCTTGTGTGATTGTTTGCATCATCTATCCAAATCCCCCTGACAGATATAGAGACTACCAAAGATAAGAGGAATATCTGAAAGTGTTTGACCTTGAAGTAGGTGGTCTAGCATCATAGTATGATTAAAACTTGGTGCACGGATCTTAAGTCTATATGGAGTTTTTGCTTTCTCTTGTGTAACAAGGTGCATAAGAACTTCACCTCTTGCCCACTCAACACGAGAGATAGCTTCACCTTTTGGAAGTTTTTTAGGAACTTTAACCATATGGTCTTTAGTTGGATTCATCTCACCGGAGGCTACATTTTCTTCTATCTTCTTTTTAGCTTTTTTTATAATATTAACAGATTGTTTGAGCTCATGAAATAGCATCTCAAATCTGTCCTTAGCACTTCCATCTTTTTGTATAATATAATCTAAATCTAATTCAGCATAAGCAGCGTAAGGTTCATCTATACGGATATCAGTTTTAACTCCACTAGCTCTAGCAACTATACCTGAGAGTCCAAACTCATGTATCTCTTGTGCTGATAATACACCAACATCTACAGCACGAAGTTTCATGGTTGGATTTTTAACAAAAATAGCTTCGACTTCACCAATAGAGCTGTCAAACTTTTCAATGGCTAGTTGCAATTCGTTGAACATAGCCATATCAAGACCATAACGAACACCACCTGGTTCAACAGAGGCAGTTGCAATCCTAGCACCAGAATAGGACTCCAAAAAGTCTAAGAAAAATTCTCTTGTATCCATATTCCACATAGCAAGTGTATGGAGCCCCATATTGTTAAAAAACATTCCAAGGCCCATAAAGTGTGAAGAGACACGAGCAACTTCACCAAGTAGTACGCGCATCCAAGATGCAAAAGGTGTTATTTTAACATCTGCTATCTCCTCAACAGCCATAGCATAAGCTGTCATTGAGTTTATGTTGTCCATAAAGCAGAGTCTTTCAACTGAAACAATAGCCCCTATAAAGTCTTTTTTTGTAATAAGATGTTCTAAGGCTCTCCAAACATAACCAATATCAGGGTCAATCCCAATAATATCTTCACCATCACAATGAACTCTTAGGCGAATAGGTCCACTTGCAGGGTGTGTTGGTCCCCAGTTTAAAATTGTTTCAGAGGAGTCTGTATCTAAATCAACTTCATTCTCAGCTTGTTCTTTTTTAAAGGCATCTACGATAGTCTGAACATTAGTAAGGTTGTCTTTCTCATGAGCCTCCCAATCAAAATCTTTTCTAAAAGGGGATTTACCTGTAAAATCTTCACTTTTAATAATATCTCTTAAGTCAGGATGATTTAAAAAGTCAACACCAAACATGGAGTAGGCTTCTCTCTCATGCCAGTTAGCACTAGGGAATATTGGTGTCAATGATTCAATATTACATGTTTCACTCTCACGAGGTAAATCAAGTTTAAGCCAAAGATTTCTTTTTGTATCTAAGTCCTCAAAGAAGTAGTTTATCTCCATGATATTATCTTCTAAAAAGTCTGTTGGTGAAACTGTACTTAAAGAGCGAAGTCCATTCTCTTTTAATTTTTTGGCTACTGAAAGTAAATCATCTTTAGAATTTAGTTTTGCTTTTACCCAGACCTTTTTATAGTCCTCTACAAATTCACAATCAAAACTGTTTAAAATATCTTTTATACTTTGCATTAGAACTCCATCTCTTGCCAAAGTCCACCTTGTGATGCTGCGCTGGGGATACCCTCTTTTATTTTTCTCTTTACCTCTTCAAGCCCTTCTATTATAGCTTCAGGTTTAGGAGGACATCCAGCTATAAATACATCAGCTGGTAAAATTTCTGTAGGGTTTTTTATAACTGAGAGTGAGTCATTGTATGGTCCACCATCAAAGGAACACGCACCCAAAGCTACAATATACTTAGGTTCTGGCATCTGTGCATAGGTTCTTAAAAGTGCAGGTAATATCTTTTTACTGACCAAACCTGTAATCATTAAAACGTCAGCTTGACGAGGAGTTGGGGTTGGTAAATATCCATATCTCTCCCAATCATATCGAGGACCCATAGCCGCAGCCATCTCTAAAGAACAGCAGCCTGTACAAAAGTGTGCCATCCAAAGAGATTCACTCTTGGCATAATCAAAAAAATCAAGAATTTTTAACATCTAGTTCTATCCTTTGGTGCTCTCTCATTGCTAATGTAATTGCAAGAGCTATGATAATTGCAAAAAGTGATGCCATTATTAAAGAGTGTTTATCTGTGGCGTAAACAAAAAGTACAAAAAACAGACCTGTCATGTCAGCAACTATAAACATAATGGCATAAATAAAGAAGCCAAAATTTGCTTTTTTTGGAGTTGAGGAACTTGCTGGAAGTCCACACTCAAAGTGTTCATTTTTTATGCCACCTGGTTTATATGGTGCAAGTGAAATTCCAAGTAAATAAAGTAAAAAAACTGAAATTGAAACAGCGACTGTATATATTATAAATGTATCAATCATTTCATACCTTGTTTTGCAATATTTATCTTCTATAAGCTTATTTCTAGATAGATAAGTATACACAGACAAACTTCATTCTTATTTATAAGCTCTAGTTTGATAAAATACAACTCTTATAAAAGTTTCAAAATCAAAAGGTTTAATAATAATGAGTGAGA